>PBPD01000011.1 GCA_002725445.1 Rickettsiales bacterium | reverse complement strand
GCAGCAAGGCATCCTGCGCATCAGTGTGGCACGCGGCGGCGCAAGTCAGGGCTATAAACCTACTGACACACAGGCCGCCCCCACAGTGGTTATGCACACAATGCCAGCCGCACCTGCGCCTTCATCTCTCACCCTGCTGCTGAGCGAATGCCGCAAACCGCCCACCACGGCACTACCCAGCCGCCACAAAACAGCCGCAGGCGGTCTCAATAGCACACTTGCGCTTTTGGAAGCCGAAGCACAGCATTGCGACCAACCATTACAGCTCTCCACTACTGGCTTTGTAAGCGAGCTGGCCTCCGCCAACATCTTCTGGCGCATCGGCTCGCGCCTCTACACCCCCTCGCTCAGCTGCGACTGTTTGCAAGGCACCACACGCGCCGCCATCATGCGCCTCAGCCCTTACCCTACCGAGGAAGTCGAGGTTTTGCCGTCTGTGCTGCAGGATGCCGGCGCAGTCATTGCCTGCAACAGCAGCTGGCCCATAGCCCCCATCAGCACACTCAAGCCGCTAGGCTGGCAGTGGCACAGTCAGACTTTGGCTGACGAGTTGAGCCAGCTTATCCTGCAAGACCGTGACGAGCAGTGCCGTGGCTGACATGCAGGAACGCGCCACACTTAGCTACATCTCACCGCTAGAAGCAGCATCAGCACTTGTTGGCGTAAATGAACCCTGCGCCCTGCTCTATTCAGGCCTACAAATGCCCCATTCTGGCCGCTTTTCTTATCTGGCGTGGGACCTTGCTGACACCATAGAGGGGGAGCGCTGGCAACCGTTGGCCGACTCACTCAGCAACGACCAGCCATGGCACAGCAATGCATGGTTTGGCTATTGCGCCTATGAGCTGAAAGACCGGCTGGAACAGCTGCCCGATGTGCCGCCCGCTCCCATCAACATACCACATCTGCATTTCATGCAGTTCAACAAGCTGCTGCGGTTTGACCATATCACTGGCACGCTCACCTATTTCAGCACAACAGAAGACACGCTCAGCTGGCCACCTGCCCATGTGGCACGCAGCACCGCTTTGCCCGAAGTCGCCAACATCCACTCCAACATGGATCGCGCGCGCTACATACAAAGCGTGAAAGACACGCTGGAGCAGATCAAGGCAGGCAATTTCTATCAGGCGAATATTACACGTAAATTCTTTGGCACATTAGAAGCGCCACCCGATTCGCTCGCGCTCTTCAGCGCGCTCTGTGCCATATCCCCCTCGCCATACAGCAGTTTTTTACGCCTGCCCGATGGCAAGGCTATTCTCTCATCCAGCCCTGAATGTTTTGTACATATCGATCAGAAGCGCCATATCATCACACGCCCAATCAAAGGCTCTGCGCCCGCCGACAGCGATAAAAACACCCTTGCCCACAGCCAGAAGGACAAAGCCGAAAATCTGATGATTGTGGATTTGATGCGCAACGATCTGTCGCGTGTGTGCGAAACAGGCAGCGTCAAGACCGACAGTTTACACACGATCGAAAGCTACAGCACCATCCACCACATGGTCAGCACCATCAGCGGTGTTCTGCGCGAAGATGCCACCGCGCTGGATGCGGTCAAAGCCTGTTTCCCACCCGGCTCAATGACGGGTGCGCCTAAAATACGGGCGATGCAGTGGTGCAGCGAACAGGAACAGATAGCGCGCGGGGTGTATAGCGGTGCGCTGGGCTGGTTTGGCGGCGATGGTTCAGCCGACTTATCGGTAGTGATACGCACGCTTTTGCTGGATGAAAACCGGTTTGAATTTCAGGTGGGTGGCGGTATTGTTGCGGACTCTGAGCCCGAAAAAGAATGGCAGGAAACCTTGGTAAAAGCCCGCGGCATTGGCAAAGCGCTACAACTCGACGAAGACCAGCTCGCCGCGCTTTAAGCTACCTCACATTCATCCACACCGCCCACGGCTTTCACATCCGCAATCAGCTCAGGGCTAATCTCAAAACGCCCCTTCAGCTGCAGTTTGGCAAGCCCTTGCTTCACAGGCACTAACATACAAATCTGCGTGCCTTTCTCCTGTGGTTCGGGCAGCATATCTTTCAGTTTGGCGGCCGCTTCGTCTGGGTTCGAAATATGCAGGGTAATGCTGTTGGTGCGCACCGACAGGTTCTTCTCACGCAGATTCTCCACGCTTTGCACAATCAAACGTGCGCCGCCATCATCACGTTTGCCATCACAGCGCAACAGCACAATCTGCCCCGGCTCCAGCAGGTCTGAGTAGTTATTGAGAATATCCTCGTCAAACACCGACACTTCATAGATGCCCGTGGTGTCAGACAGCTGCACAAAAGCAAAACGCCCTTTGGGAGAGAGTTTGTTTTTGCGCCCTGTCACCACGCCCGCCACTTTTACTGGTGCATATTTCTCACCAAGAAATCCTTCCAAATTCACCGATGACACAAAACGCTCCTGCTCCAGCACCTGTGCATACGCTTCCAGCGGGTGCGAGGATAAGTAGAACCCAATCGCATTAAATTCGTACTGCAAACGATCCAGCCCCGTCCAGTCATCCACAGGTGCCAGCGGCGGCTTGCTCAGCGTTTCTTCCGATGCATCGCCAAACAGACTCACCTGATCGCTTTCGCGTTCGCGCGTCGCGTCCGAGTTTAGCCCAAGAATCATATCAATCGATTCATAAAGCTGGCGGCGGTTTGGATGCAGCGCATCGAACGCACCTGCCATCACCAAATGTTCCAGCAAACGACGGTTCAGCGTGTGTGCGCTCACACGGTTTGCAAAATCATACACATCTTTATACGGCCCGTTCGCCTCACGCTCATCGACAATGTCCTGCACGGCCTGTGCGCCCACATTTTTAATCGCCGCCAACGCGTAGCGTATCGCCAGCACACCTTCTTCACCCGCCACGTCTTCGGTATCAAAATACACCTTGGAATGGTTGATGCAGGGCGGCAGAGTTTCGATGTCAAACTTCATCGCTTCCTGACGGAACGTGCCCAGCTTCTCGGTGGAATGCATGTCGTATGTCATGGAGGCCGCAATAAACTCTGCCGGGTAATTCGCCTTCAGATACGCGGTCTGATAGGCAATCACCGCATAGGCTGCCGCGTGGCTTTTGTTAAAACCATAGCCCGCAAACTTCGCCACCAGATCAAAAATATGGCTGGCCTGCTTTTCGTCGACATTATTTTCCTTCGCCCCTTTAGCGAACATTTCGCGCTGGGCATCCATCTCTTCCTTGATCTTCTTACCCATCGCACGGCGCAGCAAATCCGCCGCACCCAGCGAATAGCCCGCCATCACCTGCGCAATCTTTTGCACCTGCTCCTGATAGATAATCACGCCGTAGGTTTCCCTCAGCACCTCTTCCAGCATCGGGTGCAGATAATCGGGCTCTTCCTTGCCGTGCTTACGCGCGATGTAAGACGGGATATTATCCATCGGGCCGGGGCGATAAAGCGCGCCCAACGCGATCAAATCTTCCAGCCTGTCCGGCTGCAATTTCCGCAACGCATCCTGCATCCCCGCCGACTCGAACTGGAACACGCCAATGGTGTTGCCCTTGGACAGCAACTCATAGGTCACAGCGTCGCCTTCGGGCAGATGGTCGATGTCAACTTTGATTGAACGTTTAGTCAGCAGCTTTAGCGCTTTATTAATAACAGTCAGCGTCTTAAGACCCAAAAAGTCAAACTTCACCAGCCCAGCCGCTTCCGCATATTTCATCGAATACTGCACCACCGGCATGTCGGATTTAGGGTCACGATACAGCGCAATCAGCTCATGCAACGGACGGTCGGCTATCACCACACCTGCAGCATGGGTAGAGGCGTGGCGGTATAACCCTTCGAGCTTGAGCGACAAGGTAATCAGCTTATCGACCATCTCGTCTTCTTCACGCGCACGGCGCAGCTGCGTTTCCAACTCCAGCGCTTCCTGCAAGGTCACTGGGTTAGCAGGATTGGCTGGCACAAGCTTACAAATCTTATCCACCTGCCCGTAAGGCATTTGCAGCACACGCCCGACATCGCGCAGCACGGCGCGCGCTTGCAGCTTACCGAAGGTAATAATCTGCGCCACCTTATCCGTGCCGTATTTACGCTGCACATAGCGTATCACCTCGTCACGGCGCTCCTGACAGAAGTCGATGTCGAAGTCGGGCATAGATACACGCTCGGGATTGAGAAAACGCTCGAAGATCAGCCCAAAGCGCAGCGGGTCAAGATCGGTAATCAGCAAGCTCCACGCCACCAGCGAGCCTGCACCCGAACCACGCCCCGGCCCCACCGGAATATCATGCTCTTTCGCCCAGGTAATAAAGTCGGATACGATAAGGAAATAGCCAGGGAATTTCATGGTGATGATAACATCCAGCTCATATTCCAACCGCTCAAAATACGGCTTAGCCACCTCTTCGCGCTTGGCCTCATCCATATCGTCGGTAAACACATGCGCTTCAAGCCGCGCTTGCAAGCCTTCCTCAGCACGCTTGACCAGCGCATCCGACTCAGTCAACACATTGCCCTGTTCATCCTGCACGTGGAAGCCCGGCAAAATAGGCGAGCGCGCCGGTGCAAACACACTGCAACGCTGCGCAATACGCGCGGTATTTTCCAATGCCTCGGGTATATCACCAAACAACAGACGCATTTCCTTTTGCGACTTAAAGCGGTGCTCAGGCGTCAGGCGGCGGCGTTCATCTTCCGATACATAGCGGCCGTCAGCCACACAAAGCAGCGCATCATGCGCTTCATACATATCGCTATCAGCAAAATAACAATCATTGGTGGCTACCAGTGGCACATCCTGCTCAATCGCCAACGCCACCATCTTTGGCTCAAGTCGTTTTTCGTCGCTCAAACCATGGCGCATCAGCTCCACATAGAGCCTGTCACCAAATCCGTCTTTCAGCTTGGTGATCAACTCCACCGCATCGGCCTGACGGCTATTCAGCAACGCCTTGCCCACACCGCCGTAAATGCCGGCCGTCAGACAAATCAGCCCTTCATTCAGGCGCAACACCTCGTCATAACTCACCAACGGCGCATCATCCAGCTCTGGCTGCAAATAGGCGTCACTCACCAGCTCCAGCAAATTATGATAGCCCGTTTCGTTCTTGGCGATCAGCAACAGCTGGTCATATTCATGGCGGCGCAGCACTTTGCCCGCCTCTGCTTTATGCGGTGCAACGCTTAACGTACAGCCGATGATAGGCTGCACACCACCACCCGTTGCCGCTTGCGAGAATTCCAGCGAACCAAACAGATTATCAAAATCGGTAACGGCAACGGCAGGCATGTCATAGTCTTTGCACAAGCCCACGAGTGGCTTCACATGAATCGCGCCCTGCAACAGAGAATACGCGCTATGCACGCGCAAATGCACAAATGGTAGGCTACTCACGCCGCGCCCTCATGCAGTTTACCTTCGCTCACCCGCACCAAACGGTCGCACCGCTCAGCCAACACCATATTGTGCGTAGCCATCAGCAAGGCCACCTGCTCATCGGCCACCAGTGTTTGCAGCATTGCAAACACATGCTCTGCGGTGTGCTCATCCAGATTGCCCGTCGGCTCATCCGCCAGCAGCAACACTGGGTTATTCACCAATGCACGGGCAATCGCCACGCGCTGCTGCTCACCACCCGACAATTCTGCAGGGCGATGCTTCATCCGCTCTGCCAGCCCCACCTGCTCCAGCAATGCTGCGGCACGCTCTTTTGCTTCCGCCGGGCGTTTGCGCGCAATCATGGCAGGCAATGCCACATTCTCCAGCGCATTCAGCTCTGGCAGCAAATGATGGAACTGATAGATAAAGCCGATATTACGGTTGCGCAGCTTGGTTTTACGCCGATCACGCAGGCCTTGTGTTTTTGCATCACCAATAAACACCTCGCCTGTCGTCGGGGTGTCCAAAAGCCCCGCCAGATGCAGCAAGGTAGACTTGCCCGAGCCGCTCGGCCCCGCCAGCGCTACGGTTTCACCTGCCCGCACCTTCAAGCTCACATCGTTGAGAATGTGCAATGGCGTTTCCCCAACGCCCGCGTAATGGCGCGACACATGCTCCAGCTCCAATGCAATCTTACTCATAACGCAGCGCCTCCACCGGATCGAGCTTGGCGGCGCGCCACGCAGGATACAAGGTCGCAAGGAAGGAAAGCCCAAGCGCCATCACAATAATCACCACCACTTCCACCGGATCAGTACGCGTTGGCAGGGTGGAAAGGAAATAAATATTCT
>PBPD01000010.1 GCA_002725445.1 Rickettsiales bacterium | reverse complement strand
GTCAATCGCTGACAGAACGTATTGCGCGCGAAAGCCGCATCCCGACCATTCAGCATTTGGACGGCAATTGCCATACCTATATTCACAGCGCCGCCGATGTAGAAAAAGCGGCCAAGCTGGTGCAGAATGCCAAGCTGCGTCGCACGGGTATTTGCGGTGCCACCGAATCGTTGGTGATCGACGAAGATGTAATGGATGATATGCTGCCGCGCATTGTCGATGCACTGGATGAAAAAGGCTGCGAAGTACGCGGTGACGAGCGCGCACAAAAGGCCGATGCACGCATTAAACCCGCCTCGCCAGAGGATTGGGGCACTGAATATCTGGATGCGATTATATCGGTGAAAACCGTGAGCGGACTCGAGGAAGCCATCAGTCATGTCAATCATTATAGCTCGCACCATACCGATGCGATCGTCACCGAAGACTCGGTTGCCGCATCGCGCTATACACAGGCGATCGACAGCGCCATTGTGATGGTCAATACGTCCACCCAGTTTGCCGATGGCGGCGAATTTGGGATGGGTGCCGAAATCGGCATTTCCACTGGCCGCCTGCATGCGCGTGGCCCAGTGGGAGCAGACCAGCTCACGACGTATAAATATGTGGTGAGCAGCGATGGAAGCACCCGAGCATAAGCGGACGACGCCCTCGCCGCGCCCCCAAAAAATAGGCCTGCTGGGCGGGTCGTTTAATCCGGCACATGCCGGCCATGTGCATTTAAGCCAGCAAGCGCTCAAACATTTGCAATTGGACGCGGTATGGTGGCTTGTTTCACCGCAGAACCCCTTAAAGTCCGATGAGGGCATGGCACCGTTTGACGAACGGCTACAGCATGCCGAGCAATTAATTGCGGGTGATGCGCGCATTCAAACCAGCGATTTCGAAGCTGTCCATGGATTGCAATATACCTGCGACACCCTCCCCGCCCTTCAGGATGCCTATCCCCAACACCACTTTGTGTGGCTTATGGGTGCGGATAATCTGGTGCATTTCCACCGCTGGAGGGCATGGGAATCTATTCTGCAGACGATGCCCGTTGCAGTATTTGACCGAGCCCCCTTCAGCCATGCTGCACTGCAAAGCAAAATGGCGATTAAATACCGTGCCGCACAAGCAGGGCCAAAGGAGCTGTCCGCCCTGGCATCATGCGACGCGCCCGCTTGGGCTTATATTCGCATGCCACGCTGCGACCTGTCGGCAACGGAATTGCGAAAAACGCTTGGAAGCAAAGCGTTTCTTATGGCATAATATAATTGTGTGGAACAAAGGATGGAGTAGTAACATTTCTACCTCTCTTAAGCCAAATGATGTTGTAGGTGTGAAAGACCTGATAGAAACATCACTGGATGATGACAAAGCCGAAGACATTGTCACGCTCGAAATTTCTAAAAAATGTAGTTTTGCTGATTTTATGGTGGTCGCCACTGGCCGCTCGCAACGTCATGTGAGCAGCTGCGCCCAGCATATCGTCGAAAAACTCAAAGACGCTGGTTCGCCTGCGATCTCCGTGGAAGGAATGGAATCGGGCGACTGGGTGCTGATTGATGCAGGCGACGTGGTCGTGCATTTATTCCGCCCGGAAATCCGTGATTTCTATAATCTGGAGAAAATGTGGGCCGTGCCCGTACCCAGCTCCGAGGAGATGGCCGCCGTCTAATTTAGCGCCGTTTTAAGGTTTCGAGATGCAAATCACCCTTGCCGCCGTGGGCAAAATGCGCCAATGCCCCGAACAGGATTTGTTGAACAAATATATCAGCATGCTGCCCTGGGCGATAACCATCAAAGAAATCGACAGTAAAAAAACCGATATCGTGCAACGTAAAGCCGACGAGGCCGATAAATTGCTCGCCGCCACTGCCGATGCCCATATACGCATTGCACTGGACGAACACGGCAAAACATGGAAAAGCCGTGAATTTGCTAGCCATTTTCAGCAATGGCAGGATGAAGGCATTCGCCATGTAGCATTTCTGATAGGCGGGCAGGACGGGTTGGACAAACGCGCATTAGAGGCCGCACGCCTTAGCATTGCGTTTGGCAAACTCACATGGCCGCATATGCTGATGCGCCCCCTGCTGGCCGAGCAGCTGTATCGCAGCTATAGCATTCTCACCAATCACCCTTATCACCGCGATTAGCGCATGTTAGCCCTTGCGCCAAATGCTGCAAAAGCTATAGTCAGCGCATGAATATATTCACACCCGTCATATTGTGCATTCTGGATGGTTGGGGGCATAGCGAAGCCACTGAACACAACGCCATTGCCATGGCCAACACGCCGCATTGGGATCGCCTGATGCAAGCGTACCCCAATGGCCTGCTGGATGCCTCTGAAGGCGAAGTGGGACTGCCCAGCGGACAAATGGGAAATTCCGAAGTTGGACATATGAATATTGGTAGCGGTCGTGTGGTCATGCAGGATTTGCCACGGATCGATCAAGCCATAGCCGATGACGCGTTGGCCAATAATGCAGTGCTACAGGCGCATATTGCTGCGTTGCAGGCCTCAGGCGGCACATGCCACCTGATGGGCCTGGTGTCGGATGGGGGTGTGCACGCCCATCAGAATCACATCATCGCGCTGGCAAAGATTGTGGCCAATGCAGGCGTGCCTGTGGCGATTCATGCCTTTCTGGACGGGCGCGACACGCCTCCCAAAAGTGCAGACGGTTACGTGAAAGCACTGGAAGATGCTATCGCCGACACGCCGCTTATTGCCATTGCTACGCTGTCTGGCCGCTATTATGCGATGGATCGCGACCAACGCTGGGATCGCGTGAGCAAGGCCTATAACGCGATCTGTCACGGCGATGCCCCAAACTTTGACTCCGCCACCAATGCCATTGCATCGGCCTATACCGATAGCAGCGATGAATTTGTCATTCCTTGCATATTGCAAGAATACGGCGGCATGACCGATGGCGATGGATTGCTGATGGCCAATTTCCGTGCTGACCGTGCGCGCCAGTTGATGCAGGCCTTCGTGAATCCTGCCTTCGATGGGTTCGATAAAGGCGACGCGCCGCATCTGATCTCAACGGTGGGTATGGTAGAATATTCCAGCGAGCTGGCCGAATTTATGCCGGCATTGTTTCCGCCCCAAACGCTGAAAAACACGCTGGGCGAAGTGCTGGCCAATCATAACAAACGCCAGCTTCGCATTGCCGAAACCGAGAAATATGCGCATGTGACTTTCTTTATGAATGGCGGGCGTGAAGCGGTATTTGACGGCGAGGAACGCATTTTGGTGCCCTCACCTGACGTTGCCACCTATGATTTGCAGCCTGAAATGTCAGCGCCGGAGGTGACAAACAAGCTTGTAGAAGCGATTACTTCCAAACGTTTTGATGCGATTATGGTCAATTATGCCAACACGGATATGGTCGGCCATACAGGCGACACGCAAGCAGCCATCAAAGCGGTTGAAACAGTTGATGCCTGCCTTGGCCGCCTGCTGGAAGCCATTGAAGCTACCGGTGGCGCCATGCTGATTACCGCCGATCACGGTAACGCCGAACAGATGAAGGCGGAAACAGGGGAACAAGCTCACACGGCGCACACCCTGAACAAAGTGCCGCTGGTGCTAGCCGGGCCAGCATTCCACGGCAAGTCAGTCCGTTTGGCCGAAGGGCGGTTAGCCGATCTTGCACCTAGCATGCTGGCATTGCTCCATATTACGCAGCCAGCTGAGATGACCGGTAAAAACCTGATTCCCGATGCGTTACAGGAAGAAGCACGTGCACGTGCGTAGCGCCGCTTTGTGCCTAAGCCTTGCATTGGCGACAAGCTTCGCCGCCCCTGCCCTTGCTAACACCAAAAAAGAGTTGGATAGCACGCTGCAAGCCATCGACGAGGCGCGAGACCGCCAGTCCCGCTTGGCAGGAGAGCTGGAAGCCCTCACCAGCAATTTAAGTGAAATTCAGTCGAAAACCGTAAAACTGGCCGATGAAATACAAAAGAACGAAGCGGATTTACGCGATAAAGAAAATGCGCTGAGCGTGTTGCAGAAGCAAATGCAGGCCAAACAAAATGAATACCACGCGCAGGAAAAACAGCATATCGCGCTGGTGAAATCGATGGTGCATCTCAGCCGAACCCCACGCATGGCGTTTGTGGCACAGCCTGCCAGCCTGCCCGAAGTGCTGCGCACTGGCAAAGTGTTGGAAATGACATCCGAAGCGGTGCAGCAGAAAGCCAATGAGCTATCGATCCAGATTCAGGAATTGGCGAAACTACAAACCAAAATCCACCAAAACCGTGAAAGCATCATCAAAAAGCAGCATGCGCTGATGGATAAACGCGAAACCTTGTCAAAGGAACTGGTGCGGCGCGAAGCTATGCATCGCCAACTGGACAAAGATTATTCACGCGAAAAAGAAAAGATTGGCAATCTGTCTAAAAAATCCAGCTCGCTGAAAGAGTTGCTCGCTTCGTTGGAGCGTGAGCGCAAAACGCTAGCTGGTATTGGCATCCCGCAGGCCAAGCCGTCCCCACCGGGCAAGCCTGGCAGTAGAAGTGCTAAAAAACCCGTAGTGGGCGATATTTTGCAGAAATATGGCAGCAAGAGTAAGAGTGGCGAAAGTCTGAAAGGCGTGGTGCTGCAAACCGCCGCCAATGCGCAAGTAGTATCCCCTGCCAATGGCGAGGTAGTTTTCACTGGCCCGTTCCTTGAGTATGGCCCTATGGTGATTGTGCGCCACGATGATGGCGTGCATACACTCCTTGCCGGCTTAAACCAAATTCAGACCGATATTGGCCAGCGCGTGCTGGTTGGTGAACCTTTGGGCGTGATGGGTGTAGCAACGGATGCAAAAAAACTGTATGTAGAAGTGCGCAAAGGCAGCAAACCTGTTGACCCCACGCCATGGATTGGTAATTTCAATATAGCGCAACGCTAATTATAAGGTACGATATTTTATGACTTTTCATTCCGCTTTCTCCGCACCCGTCGCCGCCATTGCTTTGTTGGTGAGCGCTATTGCCACCCCCGCTGTGGCTGCGGATAACAAAGCAAACACGTATGAATTGCTGAATCTCTTTGGCGATGTGTTTGAGCGTGTGCGTACCGATTATGTGGAAGAAGTAGGCGATGACGAGCTGATTGAAAACGCCATCAATGGCATGCTCACCGCGCTGGATCCGCATTCCGGCTATCTGAATGAAAAGAATTTCAAGGAAATGCAAGTGCAGACCCGTGGTGAATTTGGCGGACTTGGCATCGAAGTGACCATGGAAAATGGTCTGGTGAAAGTGGTGTCTCCGATCGATGACACCCCGGCGTTTGATGCCGGCATCAAAGCGGGCGACTTTATCAGTCAGATTGACGGCGAGCAGGTATTGGGACTTACACTCTCGGAAGCGGTTGAGAAAATGCGCGGGCCTGTGGGCACTGACATCGAGCTGACTGTGCTGCGCGAAGGCGAAGCGGAGCCGCTGGACATTGAAATTACACGTGACCTGATCAAAATTCGTTCGGTGCGTGCGCGCGCTGAAGGCGATGTAGCCTATCTGCGTATTGTGTCCTTCTCGGAATCCACCTACGACAATATGAAGCGTGAGCTGACTCAGCTGCAAAAGCAAATGGGCAAAGACATGAAGGGTATCGTGCTGGATCTGCGCAATAACCCGGGTGGTCTGCTGGATCAGGCGATTGCGGTATCTGATGCGTTCCTTGAGCGCGGCGAGATTGTCTCTACGCGTGAACGTGACCCTAACGACACCAAGCGCTATAGCGCAAGCTCCGGCGATCTGGCGAACGGTCTGCCTATGGTAGTGCTGATCAATGAAGGATCAGCCTCGGCTTCAGAGATTGTGGCTGGTGCTCTGAAAGACCATCAGCGTGCTGTGGTGATGGGGGCAAAATCCTTCGGTAAAGG
>PBPD01000009.1 GCA_002725445.1 Rickettsiales bacterium | reverse complement strand
GAAATTGCCTCCAAGTATAAAACCGACACACATCGCTATGGTGTGGACGCAGAAGTGCCCGCCGTACAAAGCGAAGAGCTGCCACCCTTGACGGTGGAAGCGCCGCAGCAAGTGGCAGTGAAAGACACGATGCCTGCGGCATTGCCGGCAGAGCCAGAGAACAAGGTGGAAGTGGCACAGGAGGCAACCGCCTCTTCGCAAGCGCTTGCTCCGTTGGCCCGTATAAGCAAGGTAGAAGAAGTGTTCAGCAAGCAGCCATCGCAACTGGCACCGCTGAATGAACGTCGTAGCAATTTCATTTGGCCCGTCGAAGGGCGTCTGCTTTCGCGTTTTGGTAAAACCAGCGACGGGATGAAAAACGACGGTATTAACATTGCAGCAGCAGAAGGTGAGCCAATCTGGGCTGCAGCGGCAGGTGAAGTGGTGTATGTGGGGAGTGATCTGGAAGGCTATGGCAATATGGTGATTGTGCGCCATGCCAACGACTGGATGAGCTCTTATGCGCATGCAAGCGACGTGCTGGTGGAAAAAGGCCGCAAGGTGCAACAGGGCGACCTGCTGGGCTATGTGGGCGCATCGGGCGATGTAGGCGAGCCGCAACTGCATTTCAGCATGCGGAGTGGTCAGGAGCCGATTGACCCGCAAACGCTGTTGCCACAAACCGTAGCGAATCGCTAGTCTTACCAAATTATAACTTTTGTTTATGGGTGCACTCTGCTTAGCATAGATTATGAGTGAGAGCCTTACCCTATCAGAGCATCCGTTGAGCATTGTCTGGATCCGGCGAGATATGCGTTTGTATGATCATGCAGCATTGGAGGCCGCGCTAGCCTCGGGCGGGCATGCGGTGCTGCCGGTATTTATCTTTGATTCCGATGTTTTGAAGCGTTTTGACAATCAGCAAGACAGGCGATTGAGTTTTCTGGCGGAAACCTTGTTGCAGATGCACGCTGAATTGCGCGAACGCGCAGGTGGCATGGTGGTGGCCTATGGCAAAGCGGAAGAGCTTATTCCTCAGATTGCGCGGACATTGCAGGCCAGACAGGTTATTTGTGCGGAGGATTTTGAGCCTGCAACCCGCAAACGCGACGCGCAGGTGAAAAAGGCGCTGCCGGAAAACTGTAGATTTGTGCAGGTGATTGACCATGTTATTCATCATCCCGACACTGTTCTCAAAGATGATGGCGATCCATATAAGGTGTTTACGCCGTATTCGCGTAGCTGGTTGTCGAAAGTAAATCAGTATAGCTACGCTGAAAAAACCGTGAGCAATGATGCAGGCCGTTATGCAGATTTCGGCACTGCCAAGCAAATGCTCAGTAAAGCAGGCGTTACTTTGCTGGACACCGACGGCAGCGCTGAGAAAATGCTGGCACCAGTGGGTTACAAGGCGGTGGAGCTGGGTGAATGGCAGGTGGATGATAGCCGCAAGCGCCTACACCGTTTTGTGGAATCGCAGGTGGCGGAATATAAAGAAGCGCGTGATTTTATGGCGCAACCCGGCACCAGCAAATTATCGCCCTATCTGCGATTTGGCCTGGTGTCAGTGCGTGAGTGCGCGCGGCTATGCAGTGAACATAGCAAAACGGATGCTTGGTTAAATGAGCTGATTTGGCGCGAGTTTTATCACGCCATACTCTATCATTACCCCGATGTGGTGGAGCAGGATTTCAACGAGAAATACCGTGGCAAACTTGACTGGTCGCAGTCCAGTAAAGACTGGGATGCGTTCTGCGAAGGGAAAACTGGCTTTCCCATTGTGGATGCTGCCATACGTGAGTTGCTGCATACAGGCTGGATGCATAACCGTGCCCGCATGATTGTGGCGAGTTTTCTCACCAAAGATTTGCATATAGATTGGCGCAAAGGTGAAGAATTCTTTGCACAGCATTTGATGGATTATGAATTGTCCTCCAACAATGGCGGGTGGCAGTGGGCCGCGTCTACTGGCACTGATGCGCAGCCTTACTTCCGCATTTTCAATCCGCTTAGCCAAAGCAAAAAGTTCGACGCAGAGGGAGCGTATATCCGTCAGTATGTGCCTGCGCTCGCCAAGGTCGATAAAAAGCAGGTTCATGCGCCCGATGCTGCCACACGCAGAGAATGCGCTTACCCTGAGCCGTTGGTAGACCATTCCAAAGCACGCGAGAAAACATTGCAAATGTTTAAGGCGGTGTCATAGCGCTTCTAGGCTTGTGCATGCATAGCAAAGTCTGCTAACAGGAAAGCATGGGGCGGCAAATCACAGAAGAACAGCTTGAAGCGGAATTGAAACCGCAGGTGACATGGCGCCAACGTGTGCTTTCCCTTTTGAAATATAGTGTTGCACTGGCCGTGCTATATTTTGTGCTACAGCAGGCCGATTTGGAGCAGGTGCTCGCTTATGCCAAAACCATTCCGGTCTGGATTGTGTTAGTGGCCTTTATGGCATTTAATATGGCGCAGCTATTCGGGGCATTGCGCATGCGCTATTATTACCGGGCCATTGGGCGTGAGTTGCAACGGCCATTCACCTTCGCGCTGTATTATGTCGGGCTGTTCTATAATCTGATATTACCGGGCGGTATTGGCGGCGACGCCTACAGAGTATTCACGTTAAAGCAACGTGCTGGTTTTCCTGTCATGGAAGGGGTGCGCCTACAATTGGCGAACCGAGCCAATGGTCTGGCAGTATTGCTGTTTATTATGTTAAGTGCGTTGTTTTTCATCGATTTCGGCAATCACACATTTCTAGCCAACATCATGACCCTGTTCATGATTCTATTCGCCTTTTTGGGCTATCTTGTCTGCGCCAAACTGTTCCTGCGTGAGAATGAGCGCACCGCGATTGGTGCATTGAAATATTCATTTGCTATTCAGGGGTTTACGGTGTTGGTCATTGTTGCCTTGTGGTACGCGCTGGGCGATGGTGACCATCTGGCTGAATATGTATTCCTGTTTATGCTTTCCATGATTCTCGGCATGGTGCCGATCACCGTAGGCGGTTTGGGAATACGGGAGTTTACCTTCTTTTACGGCTCGCATTACATCAACCAAATCACAGGTAGTGAGCTAAAGCCAGAGCTAGGCGTGACCATTGCGTTGCTGTTTTTTGCGGTAACGGCACTTACATCCGCTTCGGGAATTCTAGCCTTGCCTTGGCTAAAGCGTCTAAGTCCTTGCATGGCAGATGAAAAATAGTATTATAAATCTATGGTAGCTTTAGAAACACCGCAGGCAGAGATTGGTTGGAAGGCAGTGGATTTCGCCTTGCCCGCAACCGATGGCTCAACTTACAGTTTGGATGATGTGCGTGGGCCCACTGGCCTGCTCGTTGCTTTCATCTGCAATCATTGCCCTTATGTGCAAAAGCAATTAGATCGCCTGATTGCTGACGCAACCGCGCTGAAAGCGCATGGCATCAACACGATCGCCATTATGTCCAATGATGCAGAGGCCTATCCGGATGATTCGTTTGAAAGTATGAAATCGCTGGCGCAGACCAAAGCGTTCCCGTTTCCTTATGTAATGGACGAAACACAAGACATTGCTCGCGCCTATGGTGCTGTGTGCACACCTGACTTTTTCGGTTTCGATAAAGACCTCACCCTGCAATATCGTGGGCGGCTGGATGAGTCCTGGTCGGGAGTGATTGATAATCCGCGTCGCGAATTGCGTGAAGCAATGGAAGAGATCGCGCGCACGGGCACCACGCAAGTGCCGCAGAATCCGAGCATCGGCTGTTCGATCAAATGGCGTGATGCTGGTCTGGCTTCGCTCAGCCACGCATAAACATCCTTCACCTTAAATCATAGGCTGGTACTGGCTTTTATGCCGCGCCTGCTTTTTGGCTTTCTTCTTCCAGCAGCGCTGGCTTACGGCCAATAGAATAATAGTTGAAGCCGGCCTGCTTGATATCAGCAGGCGTGAACAGATTGCGCAGATCGACAAGGGTAGGGGTTTTCATCAGTTTGTGTGCCTGACTCAGATCCATATCGCGGAAGGCCTGCCATTCAGTCACAATCACCGCGGCCTCTGCGCCGTCGCATGCATCCAGCGGGCTTTGTGCAAAATAGACCGATTCTGGCAGCATCGATTTCGCATTTTCCATGCCTTCAGGGTCATACGCCCGCACCGTTGCGCCTGCCTTAATAAGCGCGGGAATAATATCCAGGCTAGGGCTTTCGCGCATGTCATCGGTGTTGGCTTTGAATGTAAGCCCCAAAATAGCAATGGTTTTGCCTTTCACCTTGCCGTTGCATGCGCGCGTAATCTTGTCAGCCATAGAGGCGCGGCGATCCAGATTGTAGCGAATTACTGTATTCACAATTTTAGAGTCCAACCCATGCTCGTCAGCCAGTTGCGATAAGGCCATCGCGTCTTTAGGGAAACACGAACCGCCAAAACCGGGGCCGGGCTTGAGAAATTTATCGCCTACACGGCTATCCATACCCATGCCCTTGGCGACCAACTCGACGTTAGCACCCACTTGCTCGCAAATATCTGCCATTTCATTGATGAAGGCGATTTTGGTGGCGAGGAAGCTATTGGAGGCATATTTGATCATTTCTGCAGTTTCAATGTCGGTGCGCAGGAATAAGTGGCCTTTGTTGGTGAGTGGCTGATACAGGTCGCTCAGCTTATGGCCCGCTGCATCGGTTTGCACGCCAATCACAATGCGGTCAGGTTTCATAAAGTCTTCAATCGCTGAGCCTTCGCGCAGGAATTCTGGGTTGGAGGCCACATCAAACTGCGCTTGCGGGTTGGCGTTACGGATGACCTCGCGCACTTTGGCATTGGTGCCAACCGGCACAGTCGATTTCGTGACCACAATCGTATAGCCGCTGATGGCATTGGCGATTTCTTCGGCTGCGCCAAACACATAGTTCAGGTTTGCTTTGCCTGTGCCCTTGTCAGGTGGTGTGCCAACGGCGATAAAAACAATGTCTGCTTCGCTAACCGCTTGCTTTAAATCGGTAGTGAAATGCAGGCGACCTGCTTTCTTGTTGCTGTCTACTAATGCCTCAAGTCCCGGCTCATAAATGGGGATTTCGCCCGTATTCAACGCTGCGATTTTATCGGCCATTTTGTCCACGCAGGTCACATCCCAGCCCAGTTCAGCCAGACATACGCCTGAGACCAGTCCTACATAGCCGGTGCCGATCATTGTAATACGCATAGCGCTCTCTCCATTCGTCATAAGTCTAATTGTTTTGTGTTATTAGCAGTATTTTTGTAGTCGTTCCAGTACACGTTCGCGCATATCGTCACGCTCAAGCGCATACGCCACATTCGCTTCAATAAAGCCGACACGTTCGCCACAGTCAAAACGTGTGCCTTCAAAGCGGAAGCCGTAGAAATCGACCGTGTCGATCATTTTGTCCATCGCGTCGGTCAGCTGAATTTCACCGCCAGAGCCTTTTTCCTTGCGGCCTAGATAGTCAAATATGCTTGGCTGTAGAATATAACGCCCGATAATCGACAGGTTGGAAGGCGCATCTTCCGGCTTTGGTTTTTCCACCAGCCCGCGCGCTTTCACAATGTCGCCGTCTTCCTCTGCCACATCCAGAATACCGTAACGGTCAGTCTGGTCATGGGGCACATCCATCACGGCGGCCATGTTGCCCGGCGCACGTTTGTATGCTTCTATCATCTGGCTCATGCATGGCGTGTTGCTAAGCACCATATCATCGGCCAACAATACGGCAAACGGATCATCGCCGATCCAGTGGCGCGCACACCATACCGCATGCCCAAGCCCTAGTGGTTCTTGCTGACGGGTAAAAACAATGCTGCCAGCATCGGGCATCCAGCCTTTGGTTTTGGTCAGCTCTATCTCTTTATTCTTTTCAGACAGCACGCGCTGCAACTCATAGGAATGGTCGAAATGGTTGCTGATAGCGTTTTTATTGCGCCCCGTTACAAAGATAAATTGCTCGATTCCTGCGGCTACGGCTTCGTCAAATGCGTATTGAATCAGTGGTTTATCCACCACGGGCAGCATTTCTTTGGCGATTGCTTTGGTGGCAGGCAAAAAGCGAGTGCCTAGTCCGCCAACGGGAAATATAGCTTTTTTAATGGGTTGGCTCATATCACCTGCCTTCCTAGATGTGCAGGCTTCTCTTTAGCCGTGAGAGCGCAAAAAAGCAAAGCCTTTCGCTTGACATGTGGATAAAATAGGCTATGTTTCTCCGCCTGTTGAGAAGGAACCTATCATGGCGAAGAAAAATACAATTCTGGTGAAACTGGAAAGTACTGCTGGTACCGGCTTTTTCTACGTGAAAAAGCGCAACCCGCGTAAACAAACCGAAAAGCTGAACTTCCGCAAATACGATCCTGTGGCTCGTAAGCACGTGGAATTCAAAGAAGTTAAGCTTAAATCGTAATTTCCTTGCATTCACACTGTCCAAGCTTATAGTCACCCCGCATATCAATAAAAAGACATACGGAGTGACCTAATGCTTGCTACTTTATTTATCTCCTCAGCCCATGCACAAGATGCAGCGGGTGCTGCACCGTCCGCGTTTTCGGGCTTGCTGCCGCTCGTATTTATCTTCGCGGTTTTCTACTTTCTGTTGATCCGCCCACAGCAAAAGAAATACAAGCAACATCAGGCCATGCTGAACGCCATTGAAAAAGGCGATGAAGTCGTAACAGGTGGCGGTATTATTGGTAAAGTCACCAAACTGAGCGATGAGAACGAAACCGTGCATGTGGTGATCGCGGAAGGTGTGGAAGTGAAAGTGCCACGTTCAACCATTTCGAGCGTAAAAACCAAGAAAAACGCACCAAAGCCTGCCAACAATAATGACAAAAAAGCTGAGAAGATCAGCTCCAAACAATAGTATAGCTTATGCTGGACTTCCCCCGCTGGAAAACGCTGTCGATATTGGCAGCTTGCCTGTTCTTTGTTCTCGCTGCACTGCCTAATGTGCTGTCGCCATCGGCGCGTGAGAGCTGGCCCGACTGGCTGCCGCAACAAACGGTGAATTTAGGGCTGGATCTGCGCGGTGGGTCGCACCTGCTATTGCAGATGGATTTTGACACCTATCTGGATGAGCATTTTGATATGCTGCGCGGAGAGGTGCGTAACGTGCTGCGCGAGGCGAATATCGGGTATCTAGATCTACGCCGCGACGGGCAGGCCGTGACGTTCCGTATCCGTCAGGAAACGGTGGAAGAAGATACCGATATCAGAAAACTGCTACGTGATATCAGTGACGATATAGAAATCAGCGAGGACGAAGGCGCATATCGCATTGATTATACGGATACTAAGCTGCGCGAAATGAAATTGCAGCTGCTGGAGCAATCAATCGAGATTGTGAACCGTCGTATCAATGAAACGGGTACCAAAGAGCCGACCATTCAGCGTCAGGGCGATAACCGTATTGTGGTGCAGGTGCCCGGTGTGGAAGACCCGGAACAGCTGAAGAATATCCTTGGTGAAACCGCAAAGATGAACTTTCACCTGTTGAATGAATCCGTAACGCCAAGCCAGTTAAAAAGCGGGTTGGTGCCCCCGGGCACACGCCTATTGCCATCTGATGACAGTGCAGAACTGTTCCCTGATGGTTCGCCGATGCGTTATGCGGTTTATAGCCGTGTAGCACTCAGTGGCGAGCTGCTGACCGATGCCAGCGCTACCTATGACCGCGGTCAACCAATCGTGCAGTTCCAGTTCAATTCGCTCGGTGCGCGCAAATTTGGCGAGATTACCCAACAGAATGTGGGTAAGCGATTTGCCGTGGTGCTGGATGGTAAGGTGATTACCGCACCGGTCATTCGTACCGCCATTTTGGGTGGTAGTGGTATTATCGAAGGTAATTTCACCGTTGATTCAGCGAATAATCTGGCGATTTTGCTGCGTGCCGGTGCGTTGCCTGCGCCGCTGAAAATTGTTGAAGAACGCTCAGTCGGCCCAAGTCTGGGAGCTGATTCGATCGCCGCAGGGGAAATGGCGGCATTGATCGCTATTGTCACCGTCATCATTTATATGTTTGTGTCCTCCATTTAGAGATGACAAACAAAGAGCAAAATTAATTTAGTTTT
>PBPD01000008.1 GCA_002725445.1 Rickettsiales bacterium | reverse complement strand
GCTCCAGCGCCAGCTCCGGCGCCTAGCCCGCGCGTGGCTCCGGCGCCTGCACCTGCACCCATAGCGGAAGGGCGTCGCCGTCCAAAATTGCAGCCTGAGCCTACAATGCCTGCGCCACCGCCTGCTCCAGCACCAGTACCGGCACCTGCGCCTGCACCCGCTCCAACACCTGCGCCTGCACCTCAGGCAGAGCCAGAACCATTGCGCGTGCCCGCATGGGAAGAGGATGATTTCCCAGTGCTAGAGCCATTGCCGGAGACACCGAAGCCAGGCATTGCCGCGCCTGCACCAGCGCCACAGAGACCATCGCAGAGAATGCCAGCACCTGCTACAGCGCCAGAGCGCCTGCCTGAGCCTGATTTTAGCGATATGGATTTCAGTGATTTCCCTGACGCGCCAAGCCCTGCACCTGCGCCAGCACCGCGCTTAGCGCCGCAGCCGACGCAAGTTGATCGCAGTGGGCCGGTGGATACGGCCAAGCTGCCACCTGTGCCGGAACCTGATGCATTGCCGAGCTTGCCGCCATTGCCTAAGCCGCCTGCAATGAACGATGCGCAATCAGCGCCTACACGCGAGCAGCCGCGCCGCATGCCGCCGGCACCCGTTGCGCAGCCAAGCCCAGCGCCGCAGGCCGATCCGCAACTGCCTGCGTTGAACGAATTTGATATGCCGGATATGGAAGATGACTTCCCCGACATGCCACAGATGCCGCAAGAGCAGGCCGCTGCCCCAGCGCCCGCACCTGCGCCCGCGCCGAACAGGAGGAACCTGCCGTCGCTTGGGCCACTGATTGGCGACGAGCCGATAGCGATGAATCCGATCAGCAATAATGATTTGCCGCCATTGAGCGGCGTGCAAGGGCTGCCGGCAGAGCTGCCGTCGCCTGATTCGCTGGAGCTGCCGCCATTGCCTGGCAGTAGTCAGCCTGCGGTGCCTGCGCCTGCACCCAAGCCTGTGAAGCTGGAGCCGCCAGAGCCTGTGAGCCAGCCTGTGCCACAGCCGCAACCAGAGAAAATGGCCGCATTGCCACCTAAACCAGCGCCCGCACCCGCGCCGTCCAAGCCTAGCAGCAGTGGGGTGGACGAAACCGTCGGGTTTACAGGCGATGAGACGAATATCAGTGATGCAGCTGCCAGCAAACTGGACGCGCTGGCCAAACGTATCCTCAGCTCAGGCGGTTCGGTGCGCATTGAAGCCTATGCCGATGGCCCGCCGGAACAGGCGAGTGTAGCGCGCCGTATTTCCTTGTCGCGTGCCCTATCGGTGCGTGCGTATCTGATCGATAAAGGGGTGAGTGATCTGAAGATCAACGTGCAGGCGCGTGGTAATAAAAATGCCGGTGCGAATCCGAACCGTGCGGATATTTACCTGAATTAGTCGAACGACTAACGGCCGCAAGCCTAATCTAAACGTTCATTCAAAATAAAAGATTTAGTTAAGCCGCTGATTGGTTGGAGAATTGTATATCTGCCAGTCGCTTGTAAAGCGGACTTGAAGTTAAAAGTTCACTGTGATGGCCGATCGACTCGATGCGCCCTTTGTCGAGTACGACGATTTTATCGGCCTTGAGAACGGTCGATAAACGATGCGCGATCACTAATGTGGTGCGGTCTTTCATCAGGCTGCTTAGTGCCTTTTGCACCATGATCTCGCTTTCGGAATCGAGTGCGGAGGTGGCCTCGTCGAGCAACAAAATGCGTGGGTTGCGTACAATCGCACGGGCAATCGCCACGCGTTGCTTTTGGCCACCTGACAGGCGCACTCCTTTCTCGCCGAGATAGGTGTCGAACCCGTCGGGCAGGTTTTGTAAAAACTCGTAGGCATGGGCAGCGCGTGCGGCGTCTTTGACTTCTTCGTCGGTGGCCTCAGGGCGCCCGCAACGGATATTGTCCCATGCATTGGCCGAGAAAATAACCGGGTCTTGTGGCACCAGCCCTAAATGTTGCCGCAGCTCCAGCGGGTCAACATCGCGAATGTCCAGCCCATCGATTTTGATGCTGCCTTCATTCGGGTCATAAAAGCGCAGCAAAAGTTGTAACACGGTGGTTTTGCCTGCGCCTGACGGGCCAACCAGCGCGACGGTGCGCCCAGGCTCGATGGTAAGCGAGAACTGCTCCAGCGCGGCATCGTCCGGGCGGGAGATGTAGTTGAAGGTAACATCGTCAAAACAGATGAGGCCTTCGGGTGGGCGTTTCCATGTTTTCGGCTCTTCAGGGCTTGTAATGGCCGGATGCAGCTGCATCAGTTCCATCAGTCGTTCGGCAGCACCAGCGGCGCGTTGCAATTCGCCAATTACTTCGCTGACTGCGCCCAGCGCGCCTGCCACCACGACGGCGTAGAAGATGAAAGCCGACAGCTCGCCCGCGGTGATATTGCCTGCGACCACATCGCGCCCGCCAATCCACAGCACCATCACGATGGCGCCGAATACCAGCGAGATCACAATGGCGGTAAGCAGTGCACGCATGCGGATGCGCCGCAAGGCCGTGCTGCGTGCGCGTTTGACATATTGGCCGAAGCGGAAGGATTCGTACGCTTCGAGCGATAGCGACTGAATGGTGCGGATGGCACCGATGGTTTCTTCGGCGTGGGAAGAGATGTCGGCCACGCGGTTCTGGGTGGCGCGGCTGAGGCGGCGTACCCGTTTGCCGAGGATGATGATAGGGGCGATGACAAGCGGCAGCATCACGCCGACATAGCCGGTTAATCCCGCACTGGTGATGATAAGCGCGACGGTGCCACCAATAAACAATAATGCGTTGCGCAAGAAGATGGAGACCGAGGAGCCGACAACATTTTGCAATAGCGTGGTGTCGGTGGTGATGCGTGAGAGCAATTCGCCGGTGCGGGTGGTTTCAAAATAGCTGGGATCCATGCCCACCAGCTTGCGGTAGACATCGTTGCGGATGTCGGCCACCACACGCTCGCCCACCCATGAGATGAGGAAATAGCGGGCGTAAGTGGCGCCTGCCAGAATGAGTACTACGACTAACAAACGCCAGAAATATTCGTCCAGCAGGGCGGTATCGCCATTGGCGATGCCAGCATCGATCAGGTATTTAAGGGCAGCGCCCACTCCCAGCACGGCGCCGGAAGTGAAAATGAGTGCGATGCACGCGCCAAGCACGCCTAGCCGGTAAGGGCGCAGATAGGCGGTAATGTGTTTCAGGCTGCCAATATTGCCTTTTGGCAGTGCTTGTGGGTCGGCTTTGGTGCCGTGTTGTGTGGGATAGGTCATGTTGGCGTTTTAGCGATGTCGTGCCAATGCGTCCAGTAAAACTGCCTTCGCACTACTCTTTATAGGGCTAAAAAGTGATTTTGACGCCGCAGCACTGTTCCAGATCGACCTGCAGCACGCCTTTGAGGGTGCGGCCGTCGGCGAGTTCCCAGCACTGGTCATCATGATTGTAGTCGAAATGCAGACCGCCGCTGATAGGCGATGCCAGCCAGAGCTGGCGGCTGGGGCCGTGCTTGCTGACGATGAATTGCTGGCCCGTGTTGGAGATGATGGTGAGAATGCCCTCATCCATATCCAAATCTTCCAGATCCTCTGCTTCATAGGCGGGTTCGATCTGGTCGAACAAATGCATAAGGGTTGCATCGGCGATGGAGTGGAAATGGTGCTCGTCCAGCATAAAAATCTCTACCATTGGCTTTTTGTAATTACCTCGTGTATATAGCCATGCGCAGGACGTGACGTAAAGCGTAAATCAATCAATACCAAGGAACGGCATGGGATTGTTCTCTTCGAATAAGGGCAAGAAAAACACTTCTACGCGTGCACGCGGCGATGGGCCTAAAATCCAGAGCAGCGCGAAGAAGAAAAGCAGCACCAGCAAGCCCAAGGCTGGCCCTGCGGCGGTGTCGCCTAAAGCAGCGGCGGGCAAGCGCCCGCAATCGGTGCGCAAAAGCCCTGCTAAAGGTAAAACCACCGGTAAAGCGACTGGTAGCCGCAAAGTGTCCGCCAAAGGCGGCAAGGGCGGCAAAGGCACGCCACCACCACGCCCACCATGGTATTGGCGGCGCAGCTGGTGGGGCTGGGCTATGTCGCTGGCCTTCACCCTTACCTTGCTCATGTTTGTGGGGCTGCTTTACTTTGCGCATGATTTGCCCGATATTTCGGGGCTGAACCAAATTGAGCGTCAGCCGGGCATTACGGTGAAAACCGCCGATGGTATTATTCTTGGCACCTATGGCCATGTCTATGGCGACTGGATTATGTATGAAGATATGCCACCGTCGCTGGTGGCCGCGGTGATGGCCACCGAAGACCGCCGTTTCTTTGACCATTTTGGTATTGATGTGTTTGGCATTGCCCGCGCCATGGTGGTGAATGTGAAGGCGGGCGGGTTTGTGCAAGGCGGCAGCACGATCACCCAGCAAGTGGCGAAGAATGTGTTTCTCACGCCTGAGCGCACCATCAAACGTAAAATTCAGGAGATGCTGCTGGCCTTCTGGCTGGAAAACCAGTTCAGCAAGCAGGAGATTCTCGAGATTTACCTTAACCGTGTGTATCTCGGCTCGGGCACTTATGGGGTGGACGCAGCGGCGGAACGTTATTTCGGTAAATCCGCGCGCGATATGAATGTGATGGAATCGGCGATTATTGCGGGCTTGCTGAAAGCACCGTCGCGCTATGCGCCCACGGCTGATCTGGAGCGCTCGAAGCAACGCGCCAAGCAGGTGCTTTTGAATATGGTGGATGCGGGCGTGATGAAGGCCGACGCGGTGGACAAAGCGCTGACGCAGTTTGATAAGCCCGAAGCTTATCGCGAAGGAAATGCCAGCGGCACACGTTATTTTACCGACTGGATTGTGGATCAATTGCCGCAATATCTCGGTAATATTACGGCCGATGTCGAGGTGATTACCACGCTGGATGCGAAGATGCAGACCGAGGCAGAAGACACGCTGCGCGCTATTTTAGAAAAAGAAGGCAAGGAAAAGAATGCCAGTCAGGCGGCCTTGCTGGCGATGACACCAAGTGGCGCTATCCGTGCGATGGTGGGCGGCAAGGATTATTACGAAAGCCAGTATAACCGCGCGACTCAGGCAAAGCGTCAGGCGGGGTCTACATTCAAATTATTTGTATATCTGGCTGCGCTTGAGGCGGGGATTACCCCGAATATGCTGGTGGAAGATGCGCCGATCGAGCTGGAAGTGAACAATAAAACATGGCGGCCAACCAACTATGCCAATGATTATAAAGGTATTATCACCGTGAAAGAGGCATTCAAACATTCGGTGAATACAGTGTCGGTGGTGTTGGCGCAGTTTGTGGGCATGGAAAAAGTGGTGGAAGTGGCCAAGCGCCTGGGCATCAATGATGTGCCGAACAACCCATCGACGGCACTGGGTGCGGTGGACAGCAATGTGCTGGAGCTGACCGGTGCGTATGCGCATTTGGCCAATCGTGGCCGGGGTGTTGAGCCGTATGGTATTTTGAAAATCTCCGACAAATGGGGCAACGAGCTGTATAAACGCTCGAGCAGCAATGTGTGGGTGGTGCTGCGCAAGAGCACCGTTGAGATGATGAATAATATGTTGCTGAGTGTGGTGGATGGCGGCACAGGCGGACGGGCGAATATTGGGCGTCCGGTGGCGGGTAAAACCGGCACCAGTCAGGATTTCCGCGATGCATGGTTTGTTGGTTTCACGCCGCAATTGGTAACGGGTGTGTGGGTTGGCAATGATGATAATGCCGCGATGAAAAAAGTGACAGGGGGTAACCTGCCCGCGATGATCTGGCATGATTTTATGGCGCTCGCGATGAAAGACAAGGCGCCACGTGATATCCCGAATCAGGAGATTGGGCAGGATGAAGCCTTGCCATGGCAAGAGGGGCAGATGCAAGGCGAGGCGCCAGCAGGGGTGCCAGCGGGAATGCGTGGCAATGCATCAGCGGCTGCTGCTGCACCCACGGTGGGCGGCAATGCGCCTGTGCCAGCCAGCGATGTGGGTGATTTGCTGCAGCAGCAATTGCGGCATGGCGCACAGCAGGTGCAGCCACGCGCAGCGGGTGCTGCGCCGGGTGCGGGCGGCTTTTGGGAGAAGCCAGACAACAAGCCTTATCGCCGCGAATTCTGGAACAAATTATTTGACGGCAATCCGCCGGCCGAAGTCATGGAAGATAGCGGCACCGAGCTGCCGCGCCAGCAACCCGCCAACGACGATGAGCCGCTTTACCCGTCGGAACGTGAGCGCAGCAGCGGCATTCGCCGATAGGATCGCCCGCGGGTGAGTTGCGCAACTTATCCACATTTCTCTCTTTCTTTACCGAGCCTTAACATTTAGCGGCGTAAAATGCGGGTATGAGCATTGCACCGCGCATACATGGCACGCAGCCGTCTGATTTGCAAAAAGAGGGGGTGTTATCGCACGCACAGGCCGAACGGCTGGACAGCGTGATGGCGCGCCTGCGTACCAGTTTCAACGTGCATCCGCCAAGCTTGGTGGGGCTGCATAAGCCAAGCGCGCGCGAAATGGCAGAAGGCTCAGGCCAGCAGGTGTATTTCGTGTTTGACCCGCGCACCGACGCCCGCGCCGCCGAACATGCCGAAGAGTTGGCGGGTGGCTTGCAGAATATGCTGGTGGAAATAGACCGCCGCGCTTCGGCTGGCGACAAGCCGCCGCGCCCTATCAGCGCGGATAAACGGCTGGAGCATATTAAAGACCCGTTCGCCTATTGCAAAAGCGACACCCAAACCGTGTGGGTGCCCACAGGCCCCAATGCCAGCAGCCGCCGCGAGGTAGAAGAGGCGGGGGTGGTTACTTTGCCGCCCACGCAATTAGCCAAGCTGATGGATGTGTCGCCCAATCTGTTTGCGACCAAATTCAGGGAAGGGGTGGCCATGATTCATTATGGCCGCGGGGCAGAACTGGCCTGATTAGGCCAATTAGGCCACGTGATATTTGCACAATTCAGAGGCGTTGAGGCGTAGCCATTCTTTGGCGCCCTGATAGTTTGGCAATAGCTGCTCGACTGTTGCCCAGAAACGAGGGGAATGATCCATATGTTTGAGATGCGCGACTTCGTGCGCTACCACATATTCAAGCCCTTCGCGCGGGGCGAACACCAGCCGCCAGCAAAAATTGAGATTGCCAGTGGATGAACAGCTGCCCCAGCGGGTGCGGGTGTCGCGGATGGAGATGCGGCCCACTTTGCGGTTGAGCTGTTTGGCCATCAAAGGTGCCAGCCCTGTGATTTCGTTGCGGATGATCTGTTTGAGCGCGTCCTGCGTGCGGCGTGCCGTGTGCTCGCGTGTGCCGCCAATCAGCAGCATGCCGTCTTTCAGCGCGAACGTGCCGGGCAGGTCGGTCTGGTGGCGCAGACGGAATGGCTCGCCCAGAATCGGCACCTTCACGCCCGGCTTCAGGTGTTTTTTGGGTGGCGCCTCGTTGAGGGTACTTTCCAGCCAGTCATATTTGGTTTGTAAGAATTGCAGCCCGTCTTCCAGCTCGGTGCGCTGTGGCAGGGTCAGATTGACGGCGTGGTCGGTGGCGTTATAGCGCAAACAGATGCGCTTGGCGCGGCGATTGCGACGCACCACCAATGGCAGGCTGTGG
>PBPD01000007.1 GCA_002725445.1 Rickettsiales bacterium | reverse complement strand
TACACCAAACGGATTACCGATGGCCAGCACCAGATCGCCTACTTCCAGCAAATCCGAGTCATGAATCGGCAAATAGGGCAATTTTTCACCCTCAGTGTCCATTTCCAGCAATGCCAGATCAGACTGTTCATCCACACGCACCACCTGTGCGCTAAACTCACGCCGGTCAGACAGGCCGATTATGATATCTTCAGCCCCTTTAATGACGTGAAAAGACGTCACCACATGGCCGCTATCACTCACAATCACGCCTGAGCCAAGCGAGCTCACCACCCGTTCACGCTGCATAGAGCCACCCAGCCGGTTGCCGAAAAACTGCTGAAAGAACGGATCAGAGAATAAAGGCGAAAGCCCGCGTTGTTCCACCACTTTACGCTTGGTGTAAATGTTCACCACCGCAGGCGCGGTTTGCTTTACCACAGGCGCGTAGGATAATTGCAACTGCACTTCGCTCTGAGGTACGCTGCGCATTTGCGCCGCCGCGCCCCAAGACAGCATCATGACAAATATCAGTGAAAAAATAATTCGCATGCAGGAGTTATAAGGCGCTTGCCCATAAAAATAAAGGGCGACCAACAGGCCGCCCTTTATTTTACTATGTCTAACAATCCACAGTCTAGGCTGCGTTTTCTTCTGCGCTGTCAAATTCTACCGGACCGGAATCCTGGCCACGGGCCGATTCATCGCGATCAACAAATTCGATAACTGCCATAGGCGCCATATCACCGCGACGGAAACCCGCCTTCAGGATACGAATATAACCGCCCGGGCGATCTTCATAACGTGGCGACAGAACATCTACGACTTTCTTCGCCATCGATTCGTTACGCAGCTTGCTCACCAGCTGACGTTGCGCATGCAAATCGCCGCGCTTACCCAGCGTGATCAGCTTCTCTACCACCGGACGAAGCTCTTTTGCTTTCGGCAGCGTGGTAAAGATCTGCTCGTGTTTCACCAATGCACTGGCCATATTCGCCAACATCGCCTTACGATGCGGGCTGGTACGGTTCAGTTTACGTCCACTCATTCCATGACGCATGATACTTCCCTCCTAGTACGGATCTTCGTAACGACGTGCCAGCTCTTCGATATTCTCTGGTGGCCACTCAGGCACATCCATACCGAAGCGCAAGCCCATGGAGGACAGCACGTCTTTGATTTCGTTCAGCGATTTACGACCAAAATTCGGTGTTTTCAGCATTTCGCTTTCGGTTTTCTGCACCAGATCGCCAATATATACAATATTGTCGTTCTTCAGGCAGTTTGCCGAACGCACCGACAATTCCAGCTCGTCCACTTTTTTCAGCAGATATGGGCTGAATGGCAGTGCATCTTTCTTCTCTTCGCTGCTCACATCTGGCAGGTCTTCGAAGTTGATGAACAGGTTCAGCTGATCTTGCAGAATACGCGCCGACAATGCTACCGCATCTTCCGGAATGATCGAACCATCAGTGGTGATTTCCAGAATCAGTTTGTCATAGTCAGTACGTTGGCCTACACGTGCGTTTTCCACTTTGTAGGACACTTTTTCAACCGGGCTGAACAGCGAGTCGATCGGGATCAGGCCAATAGGCGCATCCGACGGACGGTTCGCAGAGGCTGGCACATAGCCCTTGCCTACTTCTACCGTCAATTCCATATTCAGCTCTGCTTCTTTATCGAGGTGACAGATCACGAGGTCTTTGTTGATAATCTCAACATCGGCATCGGTTTCAATCATACCAGCAGTCACTTCACCGGGCTGATTCGCTTTCAGCACCATCTTCTTCTTGTCAGCGCTGTGGGCTTTCAGTTTCAGGTCCTTAATGTTCAGAACGATGTTGGTTACATCTTCGCGAACACCTGGAATCGAAGAGAATTCGTGCAGTACGTTGTCTACCTTGATCGAGGTAACCGCAGCCCCTTGCAGGGAGCTCAGCAGGACGCGGCGCAGCGCCACACCCATGGTAATACCAAACCCACGCTCCAGTGGCTCAGCCACTACGGTAGCACGCTTAGGATCGCTAGCAACCGGCTTGATATCAAGCTTGGTCGGTTTGATCAGGTCTTTCCAGTTTTTGTTCAGAATAGCAGACATAGCTTCCTCTATATGTTTAGCTTGCTCGTGAATTAGACGCGACGACGTTTACGTGGGCGGCATCCATTATGCGGGATTGGGGTAATATCCTTAATCGCGGTAATACCCAACCCGGCAGCCGACAACGCACGCAGCGCTGATTCACGGCCACTACCAGGGCCTTTTACTTTAACCTCAACCGTTTTCATGCCGTGGTCAATCGCTTTGCGCGCAGCGTCTTCCGCACATACCTGAGCGGCATATGGGGTCGATTTGCGCGAGCCTTTGAAACCATGCGCGCCAGCCGACGACCAGCTAACCGTGTTACCGAACGGATCGGTAATGGTCACCATGGTATTGTTGAACGATGCATTCACGTGGGCAACGCCCGCCGGAATGTTCTTTTTAATTTTCTTTGCAGTTGCAGCTTTAGCCATCACTCACCTCACTTATTTCTTCTTACCGGCAATCGGCACAGCTTTACCTTTACGGGTACGCGCATTGGTGTGCGTACGCTGGCCACGAACAGGCAGTTTACGGCGGTGACGCAGGCCACGATAGCAGCCCAGGTCCATCAGACGTTTCACGTTCATCGAAATCTCGCGGCGCAAATCACCTTCCACCTGGTAATCCGCATCGATGATTTCACGTACTTTAATCAGGTCTGCGTCGCTCAGATCCTGCACGCGTTTGGTCGCGTCCAGTTTCGCCTTGTCGCAGATCTCCAGTGATTTGGCAGGACCAATGCCATAAATGTATGTAAGCGCTACTTTGAGCCGCTTAGAGGTCGGAATATTAACGCCGGCTATACGTGCCATGCTACACTCCTATGTTTAAAGCAAAATAATACACACCCTGACACCACCCAGCGCCAAGGAAGGGGCACTATACGCGCTTTTTACCCCCTGTCAACGGCTATTTTCAAGAAAATGAAGGTGGTTGCGCTTAAGCGGCCGATTTATTTTCGAGGATCGCTTCGATGGCCTTGGTCACGTCCATAATAGGCGCCATACCATCCACCGACTTCAACACACCCTGCTTCTGGTAATAGGCCACAAGCGGAGCGGTCATAGCGTGATATTGCTCAAGGCGTTTGGCAACGGTTTCGGCATTATCGTCACTGCGACGCTTAAACTCTTCCGAGCCACAATTGTCGCACACGCCCTCTTCTTCAGGCTGCTTAAACTCGTCGTGATAGCCCGCGCCGCATTTAGCGCACGAGAAACGACCCGAGATACGCTTCACCAGAATCGCATCATCCACCGCCAGCTCAACCACATGATCCAGCGATTTTTGTTCTTTCTCCAGCATCTCGTCCAGCGCTTCAGCCTGTGCGATAGTGCGTGGAAACCCGTCCAGAATAAACCCGTTCGCGGATTCAGGTGCATTAATGCAATTACGGATCAGGTCGATCATAATCTCGTCAGGGCAGAGCTGCCCCGCTTCCATGATACTTTGGATCTGCTTGCCCAGAGGCGAACCGCTGGCAGCGGCTTCACGCAGCATGTCGCCGGTGGCCAGTTTAGCAAGATTATATTTGTCGCGAAGATAGTCTGATTGAGTGCCTTTACCCGCACCCGGAGGGCCTAACAGGATTATGTTCATTACGAGCGCCTTCTACCGGTTCCTTTCAACTTGGCCTTCTTGATGAGGCCCTCATACTGATGCGCAAACAAATGCGACTGTACCTGTCCTACAAAATCCATAATCACATTGACCACAATGAGCAGGCTGGTACCACCAAGGTAGAACGGCACTGAATATTTCGCAATAAGTATTTCCGGTGCGGTACATACCAGCGCCAGATAGACAGCACCTACGGCAGTCAGTCGGGTCAGTACATAATCCAGATACTCAGCGGTATGCTTGCCCGGACGGATACCCGCAATGAAACCACCATTCTTCTTCAGATTATCCGCGGTTTCCTCGGCGTTGAACACGACAGCGGTATAGAAGAAACAGAAAAACACAATAATCGCGATATACAGCGCGATATATAGCGGCTGGCCGTGCCCCAGATAGGCCGACACAATACGCAGCCATTCTGGCCCGTCGCCACTATTAAAACCTGCAATGGTCAGTGGGAACAGCAGAATAGAACTTGCGAAGATAGGAGGAATCACGCCCGCCGTATTCAGCTTCAACGGCAAGTGCGTGTTCTCGCCCTTATACAGTTTATTACCCACCTGACGTTTAGGGTATTGAATCAGCACACGGCGCTGCGCACGCTCAACATACACAATCAAGGCAACCAGCCCCAGCGCAATGGCCAGAATCAGCAGCATCGTGCCCGTTGGAATCACATTCTTTTGTCCGAGCTCCAGCGTGCCTGCGACAGCACCCGGCAACTCTGCCACGATACCGGCAAAAATAATCAGCGAGATGCCCTGGCCAATACCACGCGCGGTGATCTGCTCACCCAGCCACATCAGGAACATCGTGCCGCCTGTCAGCGTAATCACAGTGGAGAAACGGAAAAACCAGCCCGGATCCATCACAGCGGAGCCACCATTCGGGCCTTCCATACCTTCCAGCCCGACCGCAATACCATACCCCTGCACCATTGCCAGCAACACCGTGCCATAACGTGTATATTGGTTGATTTTGCGGCGCCCTGCTTCGCCTTCTTTTTTCAGCTGTGCCAGTTGTGGTACGGCCACGCCCATCAGCTGCATGATAATGCTGGCCGAAATATACGGCATCACCGCGAGCGCGAAAATCGTCATACGACCCAGCGCACCGCCAGAGAACATGTTGAACACACCCAAAATACCGCCCGCATTCTGCTGAAAAATCTGATCCAACACCACCGGATCCACGCCAGGCAGCGGGATATAGGTGCCGATGCGATAGACGATCAGAGCACCCAATACAAACAGAATACGTTGCTTGAGTTCGGTGGCGCGTGCGAGTACGCCAAAATTCATATTCGCGGCCAGACGTTCAGCTGCAGAGGTCATGTGTTGTCCTTTTATGTCCGCGCGCTCATCAGCGAACGCGATTATCGTTGATTGCCGGCGAACCGGTAAAGCGATACTGGTTTAGAAACTTTGCGCGGAAAAGGCAATAAGCAGTTTGTAGAATTAAGCGTTTTTCGCTTTCTTCTCTGCTTTACCTGGGTTCTTCACACCCTTACCTTTTTTGGCTGCTGCTTTTTCAGCGGCGGTTGGGCCAGCTTCCGGGAACGACAATTTGCCACCCGCTGCTTCCACAGCTTTTTGTGCTGCGTCCGATGCTTTGGCCACTTCCAACTGTACTTTTGCTTTCAGCGTGCCTTTTGCCAGCAGCTTCACACCGTTTGGATTCTCGCGGCACACACCTGCTTCGAACAAGGTCTCAGCATTGATAGGCTTGGACGCGTCCAGCTTGCCGCTATCAATATGACGTTGCAGCTCGCCCAGATTCAGCGTCGAGAACTCAACACGGTTACG
>PBPD01000006.1 GCA_002725445.1 Rickettsiales bacterium | reverse complement strand
GTGTTTATTCTGCCCCCCTCCATGCAGGAGCTGGAGCGCCGTTTGCGCGCACGCGGGCAAGATAGCGACGAAGTGGTACGCAAGCGTATGGATAAGGCCGCCAGCGAAATCAGCCACTGGCAGGAATATGACTATGTGGTGGTGAATAACGACCTTGACCAGACGCTGGCTAAAATTGTTCACATTATGGAAGCAGAGCGCGCAAAACGCATTCGCCAAACCAATCTACCGCATTTTGTTGAGAAACTGTGCAATGAGCCCACCGACAGCCAAAAAGCATCATAGGCTCTAAAAGCATTACACGCTATTTGCCAACTTCCCATAGCCTGCAATATCCAGCTGATCCGCGCGCAATGTCGGGTCTATGCCCGCTTGCTCCAGCCACGCCTCCGGATTAGGGTGCAGCCCTTTCAGCGAACCGCGCAGCATTTTGCGGCGCTGTTGAAATGCTTTGTGCGTAATCCGCTCCAAGGCTGCCTTATCCATATTCAGCCGTTCTTGCCGTGGCACTAGCTGCACCACCGCCGACATCACTTTCGGTGGCGGCACAAAAACCGACGGCGGCACTTCCATCACAATATGCACATCGCATAGCCATTGCGCCAGAATCGACAATTTACCATACGCTTTGGAATAAGGCTGCGCGGCCATGCGCTCGGCCACTTCCTGCTGCACCATCAAGGTGAGCGAGTGATAGGCGCTGGGATCGACATGCACATCATCCAGCCAATTAAGAATAAGCGCGGTGCCCACATTATAAGGCAAATTGGCTACCACGCAGCGCGGTGCATCCGCCATGGCAGGCAGCGACACTTCCAGCGCGTCTTTATGGTGCACACTCAACCGTGCGCCCGCAGCGTCTTGCATCGCCTGCAGCAAGCCCATACAGCGATCGTCTTTTTCAATCGCATGAATCTGCTCTGCCTCGCTGGCAAGCAACGAGCGCGTCAGCCCGCCTGAGCCCGGGCCAATCTCAAACACCGTGGCATTGGCGGGAATAGCCGCATAGCGCACAATCTTATCGGTGATATTCTGGTCGAGCAAGAAATGCTGCCCGAGTGCCTTGGTTGGCACGATATTATGCACTGCCATGAGCTCCTGAATAGGCGGCAGAGAGGATAACTCGCTCATACTATATCCGTATGTCGATAAAGGCTTCACGGCGCAGATTACGCAGATATTTGGCCGACTCCAGATCCAGCTTTTCGCGGAACAGCTCTTGTCGCACCAGATTCTCAGCCGGCATTTGCGGCGCCACATCAATGCGCTCGCACAGCATCAACAATTGAATCCCCTCTGGTGTAGCGAATGGCTCGGAAATCTCGGTTACACGTAGATTTTCCACCAACGGACGCACTTGCGGCGACATATTAACAAAGCGCGTACGCACATATTCCACATCAATATTGAGCCCCTCAAAATCTTGCACACCCGCAATGCCCGGCTCGGTGCAGCTACCTGGATGGCGTGATACGGCCTTGGCAATGTCGAGCAGCACGCTTACTTCTTTTTCTTGCGCGGTTTCGTCCAACGACAGCAAAATTTGCTTGAGCGCCACTTCCGCATCATCGGAAATGCGGCTTCCCATGCGCCGCCCATCCAAACGAATCAGCTGATAGCCCGGCACAGTACGTACAGGCTGGCTTAAATTACCTTCCGATAATTTATCGACCGTGGCACGGATACGCGGCTCCAACTGTTCGGTAGAGACCCACACCTTATTGGTGGTCAAGGCTCCCCCGCTGGCCGATAGCTGGGTAGCCAGTGCTTCAAAACTTGCGCCCTGGCCTATCTGCTCGCGCAGCTCTTTGGCCAGTGTCGCCACCTTTTGTTCATTCTCGGGTTTGTCTACGGGCATGATAATACTGGAGAGCTGCACCTCTTCGACGGCGCTGTTATTCATTGCGCGCTCTTGGCGGCGGGCAATTTCGTCGGAGCCAATGGTCACATTGCGACGCAATTCGCGGCTGATAAATTCATTCCATGCCAATTGGGCTTCCAGCTGGTTGCGGAACGACTCCATCGACAAGTCATTTTGCTCAAAGAAGCTGGGCAGACTGCCTTGCGGCTTGCCCTGCTGTGCTTCTACCGTGCGCACGGCACGATCAATCTGCGACTCAGAAATGCTAATGTTATAACGCTCTGCTTCCTGCGTTTGCAGGGTTTCATCCACCAGATTACGCAAAATCTGTGCGGCGAGACGTTGGCGCACTTCAGGCGTGTTTTGCAAACCGGTCGTGCTCATAACCAGACGCATACGCTCTTCCAGATCGAGGGAGCTGATGATCTCGTCATTAACCACTGCGACAATGCCTACTTGCTGTGGCACGGCGGCGATGGCGGGTTGAAAACTGGCGCAGGTGAGTGCCAGCACGGTTATCCATGCGATAATATGTTTCATTAGTTGATGTTCCGCAGCAATACGCGCACCGTAAACGAGGTATCCGGCTCGATATCGCGGTCGCGGGTGAAGTCTTTGCTGAGATTGCTGATTAAGGTTATACATTCGTTCTTATACGTTAAGCCGGTTGATGCGTAGATCGATCTATCGTTCATCAAATCTCTACGGCCTGAGGCGTTAAATGTCCAGTTTTCGCTGATCGCATAACTAGTTGCCGCCGATACTTCTTCACGATTCGATAAAAATGGGTCTTCATCCAATGAAAGATAATTGATCGACAGCGCCACTGGGTGAATATTAAAGGTGCTCATGATCTCATTACGGTTCAGCCCCATATCTTCCTGATCCAGACGGAAACGGTAGGAAAGCTGCACAGGCTGATAATCCAGCGAGACGCGACCAATATAGTCCGAGAAAGCTTCATCCAGCTCGTCGTTATAAGGGAAAGGCGTGTTATCAAAGCTATAATTCTGGCCAAACAACACATCGATATTGTTGCTGCCATCAAACATCCACTGGCTGCGCATACCGTATGTGACGCGTGAGCCATCATCAATCGTGTCATAGCCGGGATAGCGGCGCACATCAAATAGGTTTGTATCTGTGAATTCTGCCACCAGATTGTCTTCGTTAGGGATTTCGGGCGGGTTATTGCCACTGGTGCTGGCTACTGCCAACACGGTTGGCTCCAGAGTAAGCGATCCGTTTTCCGTTTGCCTCACCAGCGGGTAACGCCATTTTAGCGCTAATTGCGGGATGACACGGGTTTCACTGCCTGAATACTGGCGATTATTGGACAATGCGACATCATCTACTTCGTACACATCGCCTCGCACTGAGCCTTCAAGTTCGATCAGCTGGCCACCGCTGGTTACCACCGGCAGCTTCCAGCCGCCTGTCATCGAAAGGTGATTATTGTCTGGTCCCACCTCACGGCTTAGCGCCATCGCGTTTGCCTCTGTGAAGAAGCGCGAGCCGTTCCATTCCGGTTCGGTTTCATAGTAACCACGCATATAAGGCGCAACCAGTGGCGTACGATCCGGATCATCATCAATTTCCAGCCCCTGGAATGCCAGACCTTGCGCAATGGCATAATTGCGGCCATCCACACCTTCCACATAGAGGCGTGAGGTAAGGGTATCCTGATTGCCATAATCATAGCGACGCAAATACGTATCATCGGTGCTGCGCTCTACATCAAAGCCCCAGCTCCAATGCTCATCCAGCATGGTCTGGCCTTTGGCAAAAATATGGCCGCGGAACTCGCGCCCTGCATCTACCCGACCTTGCGCATCGCGGCGTTTTGGCAAGGTGCCGCTACCATTGAACTGATACGTACCCCTATCGGTCAGATAACGGTATTCCCCTTCCATGACCAAGCCTTCTTCGGTGGTCATAAACGGCGTAACCGTCGCATCCATATTGGGCGCTATATTGACATAATACGGCACTTTAAGCGTAGAGCCCAAATTGGAGTCCTGCGAATATTCAGGCCGCAAAAAGCCGCTTGTGCGGTCGGCATCGGGGGTGGCATGGCTGAAATAAGGCGTGTAGGCAATCGGCACGCCTTTCACTTCCAGATACGCGTCATCATAGGTCACGCGCTGCTCTTTGTTGTCCACCTTCACCTTGTCGGCTTTCAACTGCCAGAATGGCGCTTCGCCTTTGCATAATTTACACGGCGAATAAACCGCCTTGCGCAATACGGTTACATCCTCGTTGATGCGGCGCGCCTCGGCAGCCGCAAAGGCTGAATTATCGACCAAACGCGCACGGAATTGATTCACCACTCCGGCACGCATATCATCTTTTAGCTGCACTTCTTCAGCAAAATATACATTGCCGTCCGGCTCCATCAGGCTGACATTGCCGCTGGCTTTTACGATGTTGTAATCCTGATAATAGGTCAGGCGGTCTGCAAGCAGAATACTCTCGCCCTGCGCCACTTCCACATTGCCAATGGCCACCACAATACGCTGGTTCTTATCGTATCCCAGCTTATCGGCTTCCATCAATACGGGCTTGTCACCTTCAAACTGTGGCTGCGCCATAGCGGCGTGCCCGCCCATAAGGCATATAAGCACCCCTGCACATACGGCCCTCAGCCACTGTTGTCGTGTTCTCTGCATGTATAGCGATTGTTTTACCCCGCCATGTGCATGCGTTCAAACTATTTCGCGCGCGAAATGTTAGCCATCTTCCAAATGCAGCAGCGAGGCCACGGCCACCATGGCAACCACCAGCGGTGGCGTCCAGGCAGCAAGTGCGATGGGTAACGCACCTGAATAGCCCAGTGCATAGACCAGATTGGTCGTAAAATAGACCACAAAGCCTGTAAGAATGCCGCCTACAATCATCACGTTGATTTTGCCGCGTCGATGCAGACGTAGCGAGAACACCGCCGCAATCAGCACCATACCAGCCAGCAGCACAGGGCCTGAAAGCAGGCTTTGGAAATATAATTTATGCCGCAGGGCAGAGAATCCAGCACGCTCCAGCATCGAGATGAAGCCGGGCAATTCCCAGAAAGAGAGCGTCTTGGGCGAGGCAAAGCTTTCCTGAATCTCGTTTATGCTCAGATCGGTGCTGAGCTGATATTCTGATTTGAATTCAGGCACCTTGCCGGGGATCATCATGGTTGCGTTTTCTATTTGCCAATGCCCCTGCTCGAGCTGCGCGCTCGGCGCATTGATGCGACCAATAAAACGGTTGCCCGACTGAAAAGTGAGAATCATCACCTCCGACAAAGACATATCCGCCTGCGAAATCCGTTTAGCGTGAATAATATATTCTTCAATCGGCTTGCCGCTCATGGTAGAGCTACCCTCTTCCACCTGCCGCAGCCACAGACCCGAAGGCGAAATCGACAGCAAGCTCGGCCGTCCGGTAATATATTTCCCTTCCACCACTTCAAAACGCGAGATCATCGCCGCTGAAATAGGGTTAAACACGGTCATAAACACCACACCAATCAGCAGCGCAAGCCCTACCGCGGGGGTGAGGAACTGCCATACCGACACACCTGAGGCGCGTGCCACCACCAGCTCGCTGGACTTGGTCAACCGTGTCAATGCCACCATGCTGCCAATCAGTACGGCAAAAGGCAGCACCTTCTCGGCCGTATGCGGCATTTTCAGAAAGGCCATTTCCAATACAATGATAAACGGCACTTCGTTTTCTTTATGGCTGGCACGGCGCAACAGCTCGACCAGCTCGATCAGGCCAATGATGGAGAGTACAATCAGCATGGCTACCGCAATCGCCACCAGACATTGACGGCCAATATAAAATGACATGGTCATCGGCATACGCATGATCAGACAGGCTCCGGCATAGGTTTGGAAGAACGACCGCTGCGATGGGTAGACAACACCACCGCACTCGACAACATCACAATGGCCAGCAGCACATAGATGCTGGGGGTCAGTTCCGGTTGCTTCACAATCATATTGCGCAGGCTGATAGCAAGCAGCACCGCACCTGCCCCCATCGCCCCTGTTAATATGATACGTTTCCACTGACCACGACGGTTATACTCTCCCGACAAGAGCATCGCCACTGCCAGCATAGACAAAGCGACATTATAAAGCGGCCACGCGATGCGCTGATGGCCTTCGGCTTTGAGCTGCGGGCTTTGCTTGGCGTTCGCATTCTGGTCAAATAACTCACCCAAAAACTTCTCGTCCGGGTCGCGCTCGCGCTCATTCAGCGTGCCCGTATAAAAGCTGATATCCAATGTATAGCTATCAAAATTGAGCCATGACAGGCGACCATTACGCATTTCCTGACGCAATCCATTCACCAGATAAAAGCGTGGGCCGGCAGGCGTTTGCACCAATTGCCCCTCCTCTGCCATCATGGTCACCGGATTTTCGGAAAAGCGGGCATCATGCACCAGAATACCCTCCAGATTGCCTTCGCTATCGCGCTTACGCACAAATACCGTAAGGCCAGTTACCGGATGGTTGAACACCTCCTCCTGCAATAGCACCGAGGTATAATTATCGCGCAGGAAGGTGCGCATATCGTTGAACTGACGGTTAGAGACCGGCAACAGATAGAGCGATAGGAAATAGCAAAAGGCGGTGGCTACCACTCCCACCCAGATGGCCGGTGTGGCCAGTTGCCAACGGCTGAGTCCCGCTGCTTTCAACACCACCAGCTCGCTGTCTGTTGTCAGCTTATTATAGGTGAACAGCACCGCAATAAAGAGCGCGATGGGAACCAGCAGCATAAGCAATGACGGAAATAGCAGCGACGTGATATAAATGAAATCGCCGATCGACAGGCCGCGATTGACGATAAAATCGATAAAACGCAACGCCTGAATCAGCCAGATAATACTGGTCAGCGACGCGGTGATCAGCAGCGTCGGCATAGCCAGATGTTTCATAATATACAGATTATATTGGTAGCGCATGGCTTAGCTATAGCGCCAAATGGCCGTTTGCGCAAATCGCTTTACGCATAGGGGCTTGCCGCGCTACAATCCGCACCTATGTGAGTCTAAGATAGCAAAAAACAGGAAGGCTAAATTTATGAAAATCACATTCTCTGCTAGCGCTGGCACCGGCAAAGCCAAAGCCAAACATGCGATTGTCGTGACCACCACCGATGCGCTTACACTGGGCACAGAAGCCAAAGCGATTGACAAAGCAACCAAAGGTGCGGTTGCAAAAGCGCTGAAATCCAGCCGCTTCAACGGTAAAGCAGGTGAATGTTTGTCGGTGGCAGGCGTGGACGGTGTAGCAGGCGACCGTGTCGTGGTGCTGGGTCTGGGAAAAGCCAAAGAGTTTGACGCTATCGCCGCAGAAAATGCCGGTGGCCAGTTGGTCGCACATCTCAACGGGGTGGCAGTTAAATCGGCTGAGCTGATTTTGGATACTGTGAAAGGCGCTAAAATTGATGATGGTGAAGCCGCCGCGCGCGCTGCCTTCGGGGCTTATTTGCGCGCGTATCGTTTCGACAAATACCGCACCAAACTCAAAGATGACGAAAAACCAAGCCTTGGCGCACTGAAATTGGTGAGTGCGGGTACAAAGGCAGCCAAAGAAGCTTACGCAGAGCTGGAGAAGGTTGCAGATGGCGTGTATCTGGCGCGCGATGTCGTGAACGAACCGGGCAATGTGATCTATCCGGAAACGCTGGCCGATGAATGCAAAAAACTGACCGATCTGGGCGTGAAAGTAGAAGTGCTTAACGAAGCTAAAATGAAAAAGTTAGGCATGGGTGCATTGCTCGGCGTGGGTCAGGGTAGTGTACGCGAATCACAATTGGTGG
>PBPD01000005.1 GCA_002725445.1 Rickettsiales bacterium | reverse complement strand
GAATCCTGCGCAACGCCATCCAGAAAGAGCCAAATGTTGCTTTGCGAGAGTGTCTGATGCTTGCGTTCACGGCCGCACTACAACAAACAAGTCGTCTAGTGATTGTCATCAGCAATCGAGGCAGCAAAGGAGGCAAGAAAGGGAAATCCAACCGTTCGGTAGAGGTGGGCAGTTGGGGAAGACCAAGCTACTGGTATCCCGAAGATCACTTCGAGGTCAACGTGTGGAACACCTTTGAGAATCGATTCAAGAAGGTTCTACGTGGAAAGGAACAGATTGTTGAAGAATTGCAAGGAACTCGTGTCGTTGATGGAAAGGCCCGCTCCACAGATTCCGCAACACTCCACCTTCACACCGCATCTGCAACCCATCTGACCATGTTGGCAGATTCTTCGATTGACTACATTTTCACAGATCCTCCCTATGGCGGTGCGATTCAGTACATTGAACTGGGCACCTTATGGACAGCATGGATGGATCAGGAAGTCGATGCAACTCAGGAGATCACCATCAATCCCCGACAGGGCAAGGGTGCCGCTGAGTTCGAGTCGATGATTCACGAGGCCTTCTGCGAGGCACATCGCGTTCTGAAGACAGGAAAGTGGATGCACGTCACCTTCCATTCGAAGCACTTCGGCATCTGGTCAGCAATCCTACGCGCCATTGTTCAAGCCGGCTTTCATCTCGAGCATGTGTTGCACCAGCCGCCGCTGCGCGCCTCATCTACAGCGCTCTACCAGCCTTTTGGCAGTGCTGTGGGCGACTATTACATCCGATTCCAGAAGCGTGCAAAGCCATCCGTCGTACCCGAAGCCATGCCGGATGAAGATTACGAAAAAGTCGTCATCGACTCCGTCAAAACCATCCTCGAGGAAGCCGGCGAACCCATCATGTTCCAGCATATCCTGAACCGTCTGTTCGTCCTCATCTTTGAAGCGGGAGCCCTGCTCAACACCACCGTGGACCCCATCTCCATCCTCAAGAAGAGAGTCGGTCACGAATTCGAACTTGTTCCTCATGAGGTCGATGGCAAAGAAGCCGGTAGCCTGTGGTCGCTCAACTAGCCATCTACGGGCAACCGGTCCCGCAGCGCAAAGTAAACCGGCCCTGCAACCATACACAGAGCGAGAAGATGTTCACGACGTTCTTCAGCCTCCATGTCGTCTGTGCGGACAATGAATTCGTAGAAGTCACGGTACGTCCAAAGAGAATATCCCCGAAGTTCTGAATGTTCTCTGGCAGATGTTCGCCTGTCATCCTCGACCATACCGTAGGCTTGTCCCAAAAGCATCGTGGGAGGTCCTGGCTCGTCTGCACCGAGATCCCGTATCCGTTGTTCGAACGAATGAATTTTCAAACCTTCAGCGATTTGAGCTTCGAGATGGCGTTCGAACACTTCCAACATCATCGACCGATACGAGCCGGGTTGCTGATTGATTTGTGTCACGATATCGGTACTGAAGGTCACAACATCGTTGGCCGGAGCAGAAGCGATGATGCTCGCCAATCCTGATAGTGCTTCTCTCGCAGTCACACGATAACCGAAGGTACGGTCTTGATGGGATTGATCGGGTGAAGGATCAGAACCTCTACCCAAGGAATCAACTTCGATAACCAAAACATCGGGTAGTACAGCAACCAAATCAGCTCCACCTACGGCTCCCGTCAACCATTCATTTGAAAACGTTCGACTGAACTCAAATTCCAGTCGTTGGTGGAGTAAGCCACCACCCTCGTCTGTTTGACCTACAGGATGGTAGATATCAGCTTCATTACTGCTGCGATATGGAAGTTCGGCAATATTTCTGTTGTTCCAATGAGGACCAACTGTCTCGAGGTGGTATCCCTCCTCAACAGGGTATTCTTCGAACAACTCGCTGTAAAGTTCTCTTGATGGTTCATCACTGACGAAGATAAACCACCCTCGACCATACCTCGCACCAAATCGAATAAGAGGAGTATTTCCATCGGGTTGAGGTCTGAACTCTTGAGTGTAAATTGGTTCGATTGGGGTATCGGGGAGTAGTGTTGTATCAAATCTCCAACCTGCATCGACGACACCCAATCGTTCAAAATCAGGAGGAAGGCCATTGAGGATGTTGAACGTACGACCTCTTCGACCCTGGCGCATACGATGGAGAATCAATCGCCCACCTGATTGGACAAATGCATGTAGGTGTCCTGAATAACTTTTCAAGAGACCTGAGCGTGGCTCTCTCATAATGATGATTTCCGTTTGCTCAAAGTTAATCTGGTCAAACCGCAATGGATTTACTTGGACTGCATGTTCAGGTGTGCACGCATTGACCGCTGTATCATGGACGACAACAATCCGTGCATTACGGATTTCTTGAATTGGAGAATTAATCACAGATATTTGCCCCGATGTAATCCTCGGTCGAAGTATACGTCTATCAATATCAGGGAGCCCAGCTCTAAGGAACTCCTTGACATTCGTTTTCAGGAATAGTCGTTCGTTAAGGGTCAAACGATGACCTTCCAACGAAAAATCGATTCCCAGCCGTTGGAGAATATGGATCAGTTGTTCTGAGGATTCCACCCTCCCGCCAATTCTTGTAAAGAATGCTGTATTGCTGTTGAAGTTCTCCACGACATTGTCCAAGTTCACAATGTATGGGGGTGGAGCCCTCAACAACGGGTAACTCCCTGGTAAATCGTATCCTGCAATATCTCTCAGAAGGCACCACATCCAACGTAGTTCTCGAGGTTCTTCTAGGTCTTCAGCTTCGGAGATAAACGTCATTCCTCCCGTAAAACATTCCAGCGTTTCTCTTCCGCTATCCGTTATCGTTTTCAGTTTTCGAAGTGAGAGATTATTGTCAGCCAGACCAAGATGACAAAGGTCCATCAGCAAGGTGTTTGAGCGATCTTCATTCATGTTCAAGGCAACAGCCATATCTGCCGTCCGCATTCCATTCGTAGCATGTCGAAGTGCGTCTAACGGAAAGAGCACAAAAGGATGCTGAGATGCTGCCTCATTCACCCATGTCACGATATTATCAATCACTGCCTCAATTCCAGTCAACGGTCTGAAGAGATATGAGTTTGCATTGGGCCAATTGTAATTTGGCCATATTGGTGCCCCCATTGTCCATAGTTCCTCTAAAATGGCTCCAGGTGACTCCCACCTTGAATCCGGAGTGAAGTCACTGATGTTTGAGCCACCAAGTCCGCCCGAATCAAGCACTGCTCCAAGAAGTTCACTAAGCCGTTCCGAGTTTCCACCAATGTTCCTGGCCCTGAGTGGTTGCAGTTGGAAGTCGTATGGACGTTGAAATAATCGAACAACCATTTACTTCCAACCTCACAACTGAGCCACGTGCCAACACACGGGCCCACCGTCCTTAGCGAGGATGTTAATGAAGGCTTGCTGTCGTTCTTCGATGTCCCAATCGTCGGTTCGAACAAGGAACTCGTAGAGGTCAAGATACGTCCACAATGAGGTGCCATTTTCGATTGAAGTTTCACGCGCTGATGATTTCAAACCTTCCTTCCAACCATAATTGGTACCAATCACAAGTGAACCTGGGCGCCCACCAATTCGCCTCATCGCTTCGTGAACCGACTGCTCTAATTCAGTAGCAGTTGGTGAAGAATGAAGGGCGAGTACCGACATGTGATGGTGATTGTGAAGTTCTTGCATGAAAGCCTCATGTCTGTCAGTTTTTGCGTATTGGGGTATTTGGTGCCTGATCCAAGCAAGTTGCAATTCAGGTGCGGAACCTTTTGAGTCGTCAATAATTCGTAGGTAAGTTTCAATCCATTTTTGAGATTGTATCATCCATCCTACTTGGCGTTGAACATGCATGTCATCGATTGCAGTAGAACCGCCCGAAATCGAACCGTATTGACTTCTTTTCCCTCCACCAAGTGTATCGACTTCGAACAGGATTGGCACTGGGGCTAGTATCACCAAATCGCACCAATTCTGTTCAGCAATACCAGCTTGATAGTGATGTGCAAACGTTTTACTGAGTTTAAACTGCAAATGATCACGCAATACTTCTGCTCCAAGAATTGGATAAGTGTCGGACTCCCTGTTAATGTCAGGGTCTCTGTATAGATTTGCAATTCGCCGCCACTTCCAATGCGATGAGTCCGTGAATTGTTCAGGTGCTGTTAGATTCAAACCATCATATGAAGAGGGACTTGGATCATTGTGAAAGAAGTGAAAACTCCCTTGGCCGTAGTTCATGCTGAACAGATTCATTGGATTGCTCTCAGGATTTGTAGGTCTGAAGGAATCTGAGTAGATTGGAGCAGGATTGCCGATGCGCCGCCCCAAATTCGTATCGAACCTCCAACCTGTCCCGGGGAGGTGGCTGAATCTGTCGAGGTCTTGGGGTAGGCCTGTGAAAAACATCTTGGAAGTACCTGTTCGAGTCGATTTGTGGCGATGGACAATCACGTTTCCTCCCGCTGCGACATAGGCATGCAATTCGCCTGAGGCGAATTCCATCCAAGCAGGTGACCATTCGGGCGCAAATACGATGGCTTTCGGGGTGAGATGATTTATCTCGCGACAATGCTTCAACCAATCTTCCCAACCCACGGCAACGGCATCATGAGGGTAATGTCCTGAATTGAATTTCTCCCCAACAACCCAAATCTGATTTTCCAAATTGATCGATTCATCAGGGCTCAAGATTTCATTGCTGACGTCCAATAGATGGTCTGCAATGTTGTCCATTTCGTACAAACCAGCCCCGACATAAGTCGCGGGTGTAATCGAGAGGTAGATATTCTCCGATATCAACAATTCATCACCACTCAATTTGTAATTGACATCAAGTGAATCTAGCATTGACTCAATGTCATGAGATCCTTTTGATTGCATTGTGCCTTTACCCGGGCCGCCGTAGCGATTCAGAATGCCATTCACAGATAGTCTGTAAGGAGGAGGGGGGAGTGGAAATGGGTAAGTAGGCCCTGTTTCCCCAGTGACTGATTCTATTTCCCTGAGGATCGACCACAACAGTCGAACCGGTTCACGTTTGTTTGCGAAATCGGTCCTGCCGCATACAAACACAAGACCACCTTCATACGAATCAAGAACTTGAT
>PBPD01000004.1 GCA_002725445.1 Rickettsiales bacterium | reverse complement strand
TCGACGCGATGAATATTATAATCAGCCCGGCCCGCGCGGGGCATTCACCCCCGACATTGACGTGCAGGAAGCCTGCGCGCAGTTTCGCGGAGCGGTGAGCAGCATGACGGTATGTGGCTCGCACGGGCCGCAGTTGGACGGGGACGATGCCGGCTACGGGTTTCGCATTACCATTGGTGGCGGCCGTGGCGGAGGCGGCGGCGAGCGCGAACGCTAGGCCACGTTTATAGGCCTTAAAGATTCAGCAGTATTATGATTAAGCTACATCGCTTTGCGCGGCAAAGGTGATATGCAGCTGATACGCACCGTCTTCAGTTTCCACCGTCATTTCGGCGGGGCTTTCTCCCCATTCCATATGTGCGATGTTGCCGGCGCCTTTGATGTCGTAGGCGGTGTCTTCAATGCGCAGCCAGTCGCCACCCACTTCGCCTGTGCCGGAGCTGAGCGCGACATTGGTAAGCGGATATTTGATCGACACATTACGCTCAGACTTGGCTTTGCGCACTGCTTCCAGCACGGCGACGGCGGCAATGCCGCTGGCCTCGGCGCTGGCATCGAACGGATAGTTATTGGCATTCAGCCAGCTACCGCGCGCATGCAGCGAGCCTTGCTTCTCCCACAAATCGGGGAAGATGTGGCTGTATAATTCTTCGGTGATGTGCGGCACAATCGGCGCGAACAGGGTGAGAATGCCGTGCAGACAATGATAGATGGTGTGCACTGCGGAGCGCTGGCCATCGCCTGCGCTGCCATCTTCGTTGTAGGCGCGCTTTTTCACCAGCTCCAGATAATTGTCGCAGAAATCATTCCAGAAGAAGCTTTCGATGCTGCGCATAGCGTCGGCATATTCAAACGCATCGAAGGCGGCGCTTGCTTCATTGATGGTGCGGTGCAGGCGGGTCAGAATCCATAAATCCATGGTTTCGCTGATCAGTCCTGCTTCGATGTCGTCATTGGCGGTGCCGGGCTGTTGCTCCAGCTTTTGCAAATGAAGGGCGGCAAATTTGGTGGCGTTCCACAGTTTGGTCACCAGCTTTTTACCAATCTTCAGCGCATCGGTTGAGAAGGCGGTGTCGGTGCCCAGCTTGGAGGTCGCCGCCCAGTAGCGCACTGCATCGGTGCCGCGTTCCTCGATCAGCTCCACAGGCGTGACCACATTGCCTTTGGACTTGCTCATTTTGGTTTTGTCTTCAGCCAGACACCAGCCCGAAATCATCAGATTCTTCCACGGAATAGTGTCTTCGTGCAGATGCGCCTTCACCACGGTGTAGAATGCCCATGTACGGATGATCTCGTGCGCTTGCGGGCGCAGGTCGGCCGGGAACAGGGCTTTGTGGCGGGCAGGGTTCAGATGCCAGCGGCTGTTGATTTGTGGGCTGACCGAGCTGGTCGCCCAGGTGTCCATCACGTCGGATTCGGGCACAATAAAGCGCGGTTCGTCGAAGGCTTCGGCCTGACTTTCAAACTTGATGACCGTGCGGTCAGCGGCAAAATAGCCGTTGGTGTGCGGGCGGTCTTCCACTTTCATCAGGTCATCTTCGGTGAATTCGGCCTGATTGGAAATCGCGCCTTTGAAGCCTTTGGGCAGGCGCTGCAGCGGGTTGGCGGGCAGATCGTCGCTTTCGGCGATGATGGTGTTGTGCAGTTTACCTTGCGCGTCGACCACATACCACACGGGGAACGGCACGCCAAAATAGCGCTGGCGGCTGATGCACCAGTCCCAGTTCAGCCCGTCGATCCATTGTTCCATGCGCAGGCGCATCCATTCCGGATACCAGGTGCATTCTTTCGCGCGGGCGGTAAGCGCCTCTTTCTTGTCGGTTACTTTCACGAACCATTGATAGGTGGGCAAAATTTCGAGCGGCGCGCCTGAGCGCTCAGCGCATTTGACGGTATGGGTGATCGGCTCCGATTTTACCAGCAGGCCAGCATCTTCCAGCTTTTGCAGGATAATCTGACGCGCGCCGGGGTGTTTTTTGTCGGGGTTGGAGGCTTTTTTGTTCTGCAGCTCCTCGGTTAGTGGGGTGGCGCCGATCCAGTCGGCTGAGGCGAAGTCCATCTTGCCGTATTTGTTGAGGATGACGCGGGCGGGCAAGTCATGCTTGCGCCATTTTTCGATGTCGGCCTCATCACCAAAGGTACAGCACATCATGATGCCGGTGCCTTTGTCCATTTCTACTGCTTCGTCGGTGAGGATTGGCACTGCCACGTTGAACAGCGGCGTGGTGGCGAATTTGTCTTTCAAATGCTGGTAGCGCTCGTCGTCCGGGTGGAAGAAGATCGCCACGCAGGCAGGAATCAGCTCAGGGCGCGTTGTGCCGATGGTGAAGGTTTCATCCGAGCCTTCCACGCCGAAAATGATGTCGTTGAAATGCGAGGGCATTTCTTTGTCCACAATCTCGGCCTGCGCAATCGCGGTCTGATCCACCGGGTCCCACAACATAGGCTCAAGGCGGCGCTCAATATGGCCTTTCTGATGCAAATCGAGGAAGGAAAGCTGGCTGATCGTGCGCACTTCTTCCGAGATGGTGTGGTATTCCTGATTCCAGTCGATCGACAGGGCGATAGACTGAAACAGGGTGCGGAAATCTTTACGCGCTTCGCTGGCCACTTCGTCGCACAAGGCGCGGAAAGCTTCGCGGCCATTTTCGCCTATATAGCGGTGCGCCTGAATCTTTTTCACCTTCTCGACCAGTCGCTCGGTGGGCAGGCCATTATCGTCAAAGCCCATCGGGTAGAAAACGTCTTTGCCCTTCATGCGCTGATAGCGGGCGACAAAGTCGCACTGGGTATAGGAAAATACGTGCCCCATGTGCAAAAGGCCGGAAACCGTCGGAGGAGGGGTGTCGATAACAAACGTGTCTTCGCGGCTCTGGTCACCCTTATAATGATATACATCGCCCTCAAACCATGCGTCCTGCCATTTTTTCTCGGCGGCGGCGTGGTCATATTGTTTTGGCATATCCTTCATGCGGTGCGAGTAGCCCATGCGAAACCCTTCTTCTTCTATCGGTCTATTGATGTGTGAAGGTTGCTTGTAGCGTGTAATCGCCTGTGGTGCAAGCCTTTGCACCCTATCTTGCGCTAACGATTATGTAAGTCGATCAGGCGCTTTTGCCTGCGGCTTTTGCAGGCGGTGCCAGTCGTTCCACCTTGGCGCCGTCAACCGTGGCAATGTGAATGCCGCCCGTGCCCGGAATGGCTGGGCGGTCTGCGTCTTCGGCCAGTGCTTCGATCTCGTCTTCATCCAGCACGGGCTGGCCATCTTTGGTGACGGTGCGCAACCCTGCACCGCCTTCTGGGGTGCGAATGGTGTTGTGGCGATTCAGCAGGTTCTGCCAATCGGCATGGCTCCAGCTGCGGCCAGCGCGAGCACGTCCCAGCTCGGCGCAGCTTTCATTGGCGCCGTTGCGTGCATATAGATTAGCACCAAAATTCACCAGTGTTTGTGCGGCTTCCAGTGCGCCTTCGCGGCAGGCGATGTGCAAAGGGGTGTCGCCCGCTTTGTCGGTCATATTTACCAGCTCAGGGTTGCTGCTGAGTAGTGCTTGCAGCAACGTCACCTGATTTTTGCCAGCGAGCACATGCGCCGCTGTGGTGCCGTTCAGGTCGCCAATGCTGCGGTTGGTACGCGCATGGCTCATGAGGCGTGTGAATGCCAGTGAGGCAGCGGCATAGGCCGGTTCCTTAGGTACGCCTTCCACGGCCTGCGTGGGTGCGTTCTTGAAGTCGGCCAATTGGTTGGCGGCCACCAGAATCATTGGTTGGTCTATGTGGAATGCGTTTACATCGCATTTGTTTAGCAAGTTATCGATAAGGTCGAGGGATTGCTGCTTGATGGCATAGCCAAGCAAGCGTGCGCCACTCGCCTTATCATACGGTTCATCGGGCGGGTAGCCTAATTCGAGGCATTCCGCTATATCGCGTTGTGCTTCCTCTGGTGAATTATGCAGGATGCTCGACGCAATGCGGTTACGCAGCGTGTTGATAATCATCTTGCGGTCGTAAGGCACGAGATCGCGCGATTCGTCGCCCTGCGGGTGTTCATGTCTGTCACTCATAGCTGTCAAGCATAACCGTCAAACATGACAGCATTATGACAACCGCAATTTTTTTGTAAAAAAGCGTTAATGCAACGTCTTAGCGTTGGCAGTTTTGGCGTTGCTGCTAAATGGTTGCAACGTGTGATCCGCGTTATCATTGCTTGAAACAAAGGTGTAGTTTTCTGCTTCAGTCGAGCGTTTGGCCATAGCCTTTGCGGTTTTGCCTTGCTTGTTGCGCAGCTCGCAATTGGCGCCGAAGCTATGCAACATATTGGCGAGTGACACATAGTCCTCAAGCGCCGCTATATGCAAAGGCGTCATGCCAGATTCAGGCACAATGGCGTTTACTTCAGCTGAGTGTTCCAGCAACAGCTTGGCATAGCTTTCACGGCCATAGGCCGCGGCATAATGCAGGGGTGTTGCGCCTTCTTTATCGGCAATTTCCGTGTCAGCACCAAATTTGATGAGCAGTGAGATGATTGTATTGCCCGCGTCTTTTCTCAGCTCGTCCAGCTTCACAGCAATATGCAGTGGGCTTGAGCCATAGGTGGTGAGCGCATTTGCATCAGCGCCATGTTCAAGCAGCAAATTCACCAGCGCCATGTTGCCCTGCGTTGTTGCTATATGTAGCGCGGCGCGGCGGCTTGGTAATACCTGCACACGCGGACATGCACCATGATTCAGTAGCACTTCCGCCATGTTGGTCTTGCCAAGGCGACATGCTTCCATCAATGGCGTGATGCCATAGACAGGATGCGTCTGGTTAATGTCCAGCTCCATATCAATATACTCAGCGAATTTAGAAATGCGGTCTTTGCGTACTTCTTCGAAAAATAGCTCAGCCGACTTTTGGTGGTGTTGTGATCCCATGATATAGCCTACCGTCGTTTAAGTTGATTATGTTATGTATGTATCTTTAGTAATACTTATAGTTTTATTTATTTTATTATTGTTTTTGCTGATTAGTATAAAACAAAACGACCCGAATGTGTAATGCAAAGACTAAATTTGTTTTAACTTGGCACAGTAAAATACAGTCATGAGAAATATAAATAATCAATAGGCCAATACATTGCACGTCACTTGTATGCGTTACAAATGGTGCAACGCTGTTTCAGATGCTTGCAATTTTGTGCGGTAATGGGTAGAAAGACCGCCATTGCGCATGTGGTGGAATTGGTAGACACGCTAGATTTAGGTTCTAGTGCCGCGAGGCGTGGGGGTTCAAGTCCCTCCATGCGCACCATCTTTTCTTCATAAAACAGCCTCTTTTTATCCACAGATTTGCGTCTTGTGCATTATCGCTATGCATTATTTGCATAACAAGTGTGCGGTGCAGCATGTTATATGTGTGGGTATGAAATCAATTATGCTCATATTAACGCTTTTGCTTGCTGGTTGCGCCTTCCAGCCCAAGTCTGACTGGATGCCGATGGTTTATTCCTACCATGCACACCAGCCGGCCGCGCTGGCGCTGCCCATGGGGCAGGCGCAGAAATAGCGTTTTATCTATGCGGTTTTAGCATAACCGCTTTGCTTTTCTCTATGTTTAGCTCCCATTTTTTGCTATTATACTATAAGTGCCGTAGTGCATGCTGCCCAAGCAGGGCGGTTGAGACAACAGTTCAGGTAGAACATATGATGTTTACATCGCTACATGCGAATTTTGATTTTTTGTCGACTGCGATCCGGCGCGAGAGTTTTGAAGCTTCCAAAAGTCTGGCGCGGTTGAGTTCTGGCAATGCCATTACCCGCGCAGCGGATGATGTGGCGAATCTCTCCATTTCCACCAGTTTAAGTAGCCGCGTGAAGTCGTTGAACGCCGTAGCACGCAACATAGCGCAGGCAAGCAGCCTGTTGCAGGTGGCCGATGGCGGTTTGAGCGAAATCGGCGATGTATTGCAGCGTATGCAAAGCCTGAGTGTGATGGCCAATGGTGGTGTGGCCAATGACAAAGAGCGCAGTTTTCTCAATCAGGAGTTCCAGCAACTCGCCAACGAAATAGAACGACTGGCGCAGGAAACCCGTTTTAATGGGGTGCAGGTGCTTACCTATGAGCCGCGTGAAGCAGTCAGCGAAGAGGTGGTAGAAGATGTGCCGGGTTTAAGCCTGCAAGGCACGGTGGCTGACGACACGCTGAGCGGTAGCAACGGGAATGACGAGATTACGCCGTTTGACGGCGACGACACTATTGAAGCGCTGGCAGGTAACGACCAGATTAATGCCGGTGTGCAATTGCAGCCGGGCTTGCGTGCCAGCATCTATCGCAGTGCGGGGGGAATTGGCGGTATGGCGGCGGCCGAGGCGGTTGTGTCAGGTGCGGCCGCGCCCGATGCTACCTTTATAGCGACTTCGCTGGATTACCCCAACGGTGCAGTCAATAACCAGAATGGATCCGTTACTAATTTTCTGGGCGCCGATGCCGCCACGCTTGACCCGCCTGCCTTTGGGGCGGTGGCGGGTAACCGTTTGGTCTATGTGTTTGAAGGCGTGGTCAATGTGCCTGCTGATGGAATTTATAGTTTTGGCGTCAGTTCGGACGACGGGTTTAATCTGCAGATTGATGGTGCCACCGTTACACAATTTACAGGCAATCGCGGATTTAATAACGTACCCACCACAGGCAACGTAAACCTGACCGAAGGGCAACATGATTTCCGCCTGATATACTGGGAGAATAGCGGCAGTGAGGGGCTGGAAACCTTCAGTTCGCTTACTGGTGGTGGCATTTTGAATGATACTGTCACGGCCTATCAGGTGAATGTGAGCGACGGTAACGATACCATCGATGGTGGCGACGGCGAAGATGTCGTGATCTATGAGGGTAATCGAGCGGATTACACCATCACCCAGATTTCGCCGACCGAGTATGAAGTGCGGGACGACCGCGTGGATAGCCCGAATGGCACAGACACATTGCTGAATGTCGAGCGGGTGCAGTTTGCCGATGGTAGTGAAGTGCTGAGCAGTGGTGCGGGTGCAGCTGGTGCTGGCGGGCAGGGCGGGCTTTTCACTGAGGACGGGCGCTCGCTGTTGCGTTTTCAGGTTTCGTCACAGGCATCGGATACGGTGTCGTACGAGGTGGTGGATGCGTCGCTGGAAGGGCTGTTTGGCTCGCCATTTGCGCTGGATATCTCTACGGTGGAAGGCGCGGTTGCCGCCAATAAGGCGGTGCGCAGTGCGATTGATACGCTCACCAGCTACCGTGCTGAGGTAGGGGCGAAACAGCAGCAGGTCGAGATTATTGGTGAAAATAATGCGGTGGCGTTGCGTAATCAGGATGCCGCGCGGGCAGCGTTGGCCGACACTGACGTGGCACGCGTCAGCACCGAGCTGGCATTGCAAACCGTGCAGACCAATTTGAGCATTGCGATGAATGTGCAGACCAACAACCTGCACCGCGAAACTGTGCTGGGAGTAATTGAAGGCGGTGTCGCACTGACTGATGTGCTCAGCACACGCCTATAACAGGCCGTTAAATCGCTAGAATAATACGATATCGCCGCTGTCAAAGCTGCTGACATCAATCACGGTAATAAAGTTGTTATTGCCCGTGTTGATCAGCGCATCACCATTGGCAAATAAGGTGGCGTTAATCACGTCTTGTGCTGTGGTCCAGCCTGTGCCGTTGATGTTGCTGGCAATATGCAGTTGGTCGGTGCTGTCAAACTTGGCCACAATGTCGATGCCGTGGTCATTGGTGAAGACATAATTATCCGCGCCCTGACCGCCATGCATCCAGTCGCCACCGGCATTGCCATAAATCCAGTCATCACCGCCATTACCCAGAATCGAATCGTCGCCCTGACCGCCATAGATGGTGTCGCCAAAGTCTTCGGGGCTTACTTCCGAGCCGCCGCCATACAAAATGTCGATGCCGGCATTGCCATAGATCACGTCGGCGCCTTTGCCGCCATAGATAGTGTCGCCTGTGTCGGTCGGGTCAAAGCCTGTGCCATTGCCGCCATGCATTTCGTCATTGCCGGTATTGCCATACATCAAATCGCCGCCATTGCCGCCCGCCATCAAATCATCGCCGTCGTTCGGGTCGGCCACGCCTGCGCCACCATACAGCGTATCATCGCCATTCTGGCCGATGATCGTGTCATTGCCACCCTGGCCAAACAACTCATCGCTATCATCTGTTCCGCGCACAATCTGGTTGCCGGCATCGCCGCTGATCACCGCCGCCATGGGGCGTGCCTCAGCAAAGTCAAATACCGTATAGACTGCGTCGCTGTTGTCTTGTTCGTCGTCTTCGAGAAAATAATAGGTGGAATGCGTACTCATGTTTGCTTGCTACCTTGTGTGTTATGAATGAATGCCCGATGCGTTGCCATACTGCATTGGGCTATATTATATAGGGGTATAATAAAGGCTCGACGGGGCAAACACAAGCATAGACCCCGCCCGTCCTAAGAGATCCCCAAGCAAGACGGGCAGGGCTACGGCTTTCCGCTGAGAAAGCATTCGGTGTGTGCATCAGCACATACGCTGTGACATCTGACTAGATAATCACAAAATCGGCGGCAGTGAGGTTGCTGACATTTTCGATGGTCAGCGAGTTGCCGCCACCCAGATCGAGCACTGCGTTGCCATTGCTGTAAGTCAGGGCGGCGAGGGCGTCGGTACCGCTCTGGATACCGCTGTTGTTCAAGCCGCCTTGCAGTTGAATAATGTCTTCGCCGCTGACAAATTTACCGAGCGTGTCGTTGCCATCGCCCGAGCCAAACACAAACGTATCGGCATCGGCACCGCCATGCATCCAGTCATCGCCGGCATTGCCGTAAATCACGTCGTTGCCGCCATTGCCATACAGTCGGTCATTGCCTTGCCCGCCATAGACGGTGTCGGCCACGTCGTTGGGGCTATAGACATCGCCACCGCCATACAGCTCGTCATCGCCCTGATTGCCGTAAATCGTGTCATTGCCTTGCCCGCCATAGACCAGGTCGTTGCTGTCGGCACTGCTGCC
>PBPD01000003.1 GCA_002725445.1 Rickettsiales bacterium | reverse complement strand
TATTGGCAGGGTTTTCCTCGTCCAGTGTAAATGTGCCCGAAACGCCCGGGAAAAAGCCCAGCGAATCAGAAAAGCCCAAATGGCTGGCAGACCACACCACACTGGTGTGACTTGGGTCGATTTCATAACTATCAGCCGCCAAAGCAACTGATCCCATCATGATTGCACTTGTAGTAAACAATAGTAAATTACGCATAATAACACTCCCTTATAAGATGAAATATAAGCAGAGTTTAGCGGCGCCGCAATAAAGAAACAATCAACGCTTTTGCAACTAATTGGTTCCCAAATAGAATCAATTGGCCGATTCACCCATGAAATGTTGCCGCAAACGTTGCGCCAGCTTCCGCACTACCACGTAGAAGATAGGTGTGAATGCCAGCCCAAAGAAGGTAACGCCGATCATACCGCTGAATACCGACACACCCAATGCCTGGCGCATTTCGGCAGCGGCACCGCTTGCCAGCACCAATGGCACCACGCCCAGAATGAAGGCGAAGGAGGTCATCAGAATAGGCCGCAGACGTATACGCCCCGCTTCTTTAGCGGCTTCCCACATATCCATACCCTCATCTTCTTTCTGCTTACAGAATTCGACGATGAGAATCGCATTTTTACAGGCCAGACCTATCAATACAACAAACCCGATCTGTGTCAGAATGTTATTGTCCATCCCCGCAATCGCAATACCCGTAATGGAAGACAACAAACACATTGGCACGATCAGCACAACGGCCAGCGGCAACACCCAGCTTTCATATTGCGCTGAGAGCAAGAGGAACACAAAAATCACTGCCAGCGTGAACGCAATGGCTGCTGTGTTGCCTGCGTTCTTTTGCTGATAGGCAATCTCGGTCCATTCAAATCCTACCCCTTCTGGCAGCACTTGTTCTGCTAACTCTTCCATAGCGGCGATTGCCTCACCCGAACTATAGCCCGCGGCCGTATCGCCTGAAAGTTCTGCTGACTGGTAGAGATTGTAGCGCGGCACACGCGCAGGGCCTGCATCATCGCGAAAGACGGTTACTGATCCAAGTGGCACCATCCCACCGGTGCGGTTGCGCACTTTAATGCGCGAGATATCTTCTTCGGTCATGCGGTAAGGTGCATCTGCCTGTGCGGTCACACGGAACGTACGCCCCAGATAGTTAAAGTCGTTCACAAAGGACGAACCCAAATAGATTTCCAATGCCTCAAAAATACTGGATACGGGCACGCCCAGCTTTTCGGCACGCACACGGTCAATATCCAGATAGAGCTGCGGCGTATCGGTGTTGAAGAAACTATACACACCCGTCACTTCGGGGCGCTCTTGCGCTGCACCCATCATGGCGAAGGTTGCCTCTTTAAGTGCATCAAGCCCAACACCGCCGCGGTCCTGAATCATCATTTTGAAACCACCACCGCTACCGATACCCCGTACAGGCGGAGGCGGAATCACCACAACGAAGGCTTCGTCTATAGTATTCATTTTCTGGCGCAAGCTATTCAGAAGCGAGTCATACGTAATGCCCTTATCCTCGCGCGCTTTAAAGCTTTCCAGCACGGGAAAAATAGCACCCGCATTGGACGCGGCACTAAATGTGGCACCTGAGAATCCGCTAAATGCTACCGCATTTTCAACACCGTCGGTTTCGATTAGCTTATCAATCACTTCCTGAATCACTTCATCGGTGCGCTGCAAAGAGGATCCGGGCGGCAACTCAATACAGATAATGTAATAGCCCTGATCTTGCTGCGGAATAAAGCCGGTTGGCACGCGGCTAAACATAAAGCCAGCAAATATAATCAGCCCTGCAAAAGCCAGCAGAATGACCATCGGCTTACGCACATAGGTCGCAATGTAACGCTGATAGAATTCAGACGCTTCTTCCATATAGTGATTGAAGCGGCAGAAGAAATAGCGCAAAGGCTGCTTACGCGGATTAGGGTGTGCGTCCGGGTCGTTGTGCGTTGGCTTAAAAATAAGTGCCGATATAGATGGGCTGAGTGTAAGCGAAACAATAGTTGAGATAACCGTTGCCACTGCCACCGTCATACCAAATTGCTGATAAAAACGCCCCGAAATACCTTCTACAAATGCCGTCGGTAAAAATACCGCCACGAGCACCAAACTGGTGGCCACCAGCGCAGAGCCCACCTCTTTCATGCTGGTGAAGGCCGCCTCGCGCGCACCCATGCCGTTGGCCATGTTGCGTTCCATATTCTCCACGACCACAATCGCATCATCCACCACAATACCAATCGCAAGCACGAGGCCGAACAATGTCAAATTGTTGAGTGAAAAACCAAACGCTTGCATGACCGCGAAGGTGCCAATGAGCGAGACCGGAATAGCAATGATAGGGATAATCGCAGCGCGCCAGCTTTGCAGGAATACAAAGATCACCAGCACCACCAGAAAGACCGCTTCCAGCATCGTCTCAATCACCGCATCAATGGACTGCTCCACAAACTTGGTGGGGTTATAAATGATGCGATATTCCAGATCTGGCGGGAAGTCTTTTTCCAGCGTTTTCATGGTTTCGATAATCGCATCCGAAGTGTCGAGTGCATTCGTGCCGGGGCGCTGGAACACAGGCAGCGCAATCGCTGCTTTTTTGCCAAGATAGCCTTTGGTGCTGTAGCTTTCGGCTCCCAACTCCACACGGCCAATATCGCGTATGCGCACAAGCCGTCCATCACCATCGGACTTCACCACAATGTTGCCGAACGCTTCCGGCTCAATCAATCGGCCCTGTGTTTGCACATTCAACTCAAATGCGTTTTGGTCTTCCACAGGCGGAGTGTTCAGCGTGCCACTGGCCACCTGAATGTTCTGACTGCGCAATGCCGCCATCGCATCGCCCGCCGTAATATCGAGTGACGCCATCTTGTACGGATTCAGCCATATACGCATAGAGTATGGGCTGGCGCCAAACACACGCACCTCTCCCACACCGTTAATGCGGGAAAGCACGTCCTTGATTTGCAGCGTGACATAGTTGGCAATATAGGTCTGATCATACGTGCCATTGGGCGAGAACAAATTGACTACCAGCAGCATGTTGGGCGAGTTTTTACGTGTTGTAACACCCAATCTGCGCACCTGTTCAGGCAGGCGTGGTTCAGCAATGGCCACACGGTTTTGTACCAGCACCTGCGCCTCGTCCAGATCGGTTCCGAGCTTGAAGGTCACGGTAATTTGCACCGTGCCGTCATTGGTGGAATTAGACGACATATAGAGCATATTCTCTACGCCGTTAATTTCCTGCTCGAGCGGCGTTGCCACGGTTTTAGCTGCCGTTTCCGCATTCGCACCGGGATAGTTGGCAGATACCACAACAGTCGGCGGCGCCACCTCAGGATATTGCGCTACCGGCAAGTTGGTATAGGCCAAGCTACCAATGATCAGGGTGATGATGGACACCACCGTCGCAAAGATCGGGCGGGCAATAAAGAAGTTAGCAAATTTCATATCGTTTACGCTCTATTCCTGCGTTGCTTGCTGCGCATCTTCGGCCGGTTCAGCTGGTTCATCCGATGCATTCGCATCATCAATCACCTGATCTGCCAAGGCCTCGGCTTCGTCTGTTGCGCTTTCCAGATCCTGGTGTGATTCTTCAACTGGCATATCTGGTGTGCCCACGTCAGGCAAATTGCCTGTTTTACTCACATCCAACTCAACCATTTTCGGCGTAATCGGCATACCTGGACGAATCTTCTGCAGGTTTTTGGTCAGGACAATATCTTCCGTGGCAAGGCCCTCGCGCACAATGCGGAAGTCACCTTCCAGTGGCCCCTGCTTAATAAATTTGCGTCCTACCGTATTGTCCTTTGTCAGTGTGTAGACAAATTTGCGCGACTGGTCGGTGCCGATAATAGTGTCTGGCACCAGCAATGCCTCATACTCTTCGCTAGCTGGCAACTTAGCACGCCCAAACATACCCGGCTGAATCACGTCGCCTGCATTCTCGAAAATAGCGCGCCCCTGAATGGTACCGGTTTGCAGGTCGATCGCGTTATCGATGAAGTCCATAAACCCGGTATGGGTGAAGGTTTCCTCATCCTGCAATTTCGCATAAACAGGAATGCTGGCCTCACGCGAGGCTAAGTCAGAGCCTTCTTCGGACAGACGAATATATTTAAGCAGCTCGCGCTCACTCGCCTCGAAATAAAAGTAAATTGGTTTCAGGCTTACGATGGTGGTCAACAAGGTAGCATTCGCCATGCCGCCGGTGATGTAGTTACCAGCACTCACATAATTTCGGCTCACACGCCCGCTGACTGGTGCTTCAACATTGGTAAATTCTAAATCCAGCTCTGCCGCATCCAATTGCGATTGTGCGATCTTATAATCCTGACGACGGCGATCCAGTTCTTCGGTCGGTATCGCCCGTTTTTTCTCCAGAATGCGCGCCCGCTCATAGTCTTTACGCGTGCGCTGCAACTCCGCTGCCGCCTGATCACGCGCAATTTTATAAGGCCGCGGGTCAATAACAAACAGCACATCGCCTTTTTCAACCATCTGGCCATCCTCGAACAATATCTCATCGAGATACCCACTGACACGCGCCTGCAATTCCACATGCTCAATAGCGCGGAAACGGCCGGTATATTCGTCCCATTCGATCAGTCGTTTGGTAGCAGGGTGCGCCACCTCTACTTCCATCGCTTCTTGTTGCTGTTGCGGTGCCTCGCCTGCAAAAAAACAGGCTATAGATGAGCGCAATCGCAATGATACCAATGATGGCTGCAGCCCACACCTTGGGTGGCACAGCGTTAAGACGTTGCTGAATGGAGGTCAAACCCAGAATTCCTTTTGATATATCTACTTACATATAATCCTATCACGCCCGAATCCTGCTTGCCTATAGCCCAACTGGAAACAACCACACGGAAAATGAGAAACAATCACATCATTTTCCACGGAATTGTTGTATATTTGTGAAAATTTACGTAGCATTCTTTGAGATTGGAATGCTGTATGGACGTCTTTGACTACCCCTCGAAAACAAAGCTGAACGCTGCTGATATCGTTATTTTTGGCGGCACCGGCGATCTTGCCAGCCGCAAAATTGTGCCGGCTTTGTATTTTCGGCTGCGCGAAAAACAATTGCCTTCCGAAAGCCGCGTATGGTTGATCGGCCGCCATCCGCTGGATGCTAATGCCTTTGACGAGCATTTGCGCCATGTCTGCGATGCATTCATTCCAAAGCAAGATTTCAGCGAAGCTGCGTTTGAAGCGCTAAAGGCGCGCCTGCATTATCTGGCTTTTGACGCCACCGATGCCGCCGGCTATGCCCAGCTTGCCGAACATATACAATCCGACGCGCGGCCCGTACGCGTGTTCTATCTTGCCACGCCTGCCGAAATTTTTGGCACTATCAGTCAGCACATCAAAGCAGCCGAACTCATTAACGATGAAACGCGATTGGTGATGGAAAAACCCATCGGCCGCGACTTGGCATCCTTTAAGACGACAAACGAGGCCGTGCTTTCCTGTTTCTCAGAGGAACAAATTTACCGTATCGACCATTATCTGGGCAAAGAAACCGTGCAGAATCTGATGGTTTTGCGCTTTGGCAATAATTTGCTGGAACGCGTGTGGAACGGCGATGCCATCGACCATGTGCAGATCACTGTGGCAGAAGATATCGGGGTGGGCGAACGGTTCGGCTATTACGATAATTATGGCGCATTGCGCGATATGGTGCAGAATCATCTGTTGCAGCTGCTGTGCCTGCTTGCCATGGAAGCACCGCCCTATATTCACCCCACCGCCGTGCGTGACGAAAAGCTGAAAGTGCTGCGCTCATTGCGCATTATCGATGCTGGCAACGTGCACACCCATACCGTGCGTGGCCAATATGCTGAAGGCACCGTCAATGGCGTACACGCAGCCTCCTACAAAAGTGACATTGGTGGCAATGACAGCCACACCGAAAGTTTTGTTGCGATGAAAGTGCATGTTGATAACTGGCGCTGGTCGGGCATTCCGTTTTATTTACGTACAGGCAAGCGCCTGCCTCAGCGTTATTCGGAGATTGTGATTCAGTTCAAACCGGTGGCGCACAACATCTTCCCACATCAAAAAGAGATGCCCGACACCAATAAATTAGTGATACGTCTGCAACCCGATGAGTATGTAAACCTACAAATTAATACAAAAGTGCCCGGCCCTGGTGGGTATCGGTTGAAACCGGTTAATCTTAACCTTAGCTTGGCAGAAGAATTTGAGGGACGCTACCCTCGTGCATATGAACGGTTGCTGATGGATGTGATTCGTGGCAACCTGACCTTGTTTATGCGCACGGATGAGCTTGAAGCTGCATGGCAGTGGGTAGAGCATATCCTGCAGGGGTGGGAACAGACCCGTCAAGTGCCACACGCCTATGCAGCAGGCAGTTGGGGGCCAGATGCAGCTAGCAAGTTGCTCGCCAATGACGGTCGTAGCTGGTACGGCGACAAAACACGTAAGGAGTAACATGGAAGCCGCATTTATTGCATTCAATTCACCCGAAGCACTCGCACACCAGCTTGCCTATGATGTATCAAAACGTATCGAACGCGGTATAAAACGCGATGGCGATGCTAGTTTGGTCGTATCGGGCGGCAACACGCCACTCTCGCTATTTGGCGAATTACAGCATTGCGATGTTGATTGGAAACATGTGCATGTGACACTCGCCGATGAACGCTGGGTAGATACCGACGAACCACACAGCAACGAAAAACTGGTGCGCGAACACCTGCTTAATGACGAGATGCATTTCGTGCCTCTGAAAAATAAAGCGGCGAGCGTAGAGGAAGGCATCGCTGAGAGCGAAAAAGCCATCCGCGCGATGCCACAACCTTTCTCTGCGTGCGTGCTAGGCATGGGTGAAGACGGGCACACTGCTTCACTGTTCCCGATGCATGAGCAAAGCCACGCCAGCATGCAGGAAGGTTATACCGATTATTGCGTTGCCATTAATGACGCGCCGAAAGAACCTGCGAATCGCATCAGTCTGAGCAAGCATGCCTTGCTGCAATCCCGCTATCTGGCGATTCACATTTTGGGCGAACAAAAACGCAATATGATCGAAGAAGCGATGCGTCATTACGATCCGGATGTGTACCCGATCAGCGCCTTTCTGCATCAGGACGAAGTGCCTGTGTGCATTTACTGGGCTGCCTAAATGACGCATGCGGTTGTCACACAGGTCACGCAGCGCATTGTCGAGCGCAGCCGTGCCAGCCGCGAATCTTACCTGCAACGCATGCACGAGGCGGCAACCCAAACGCCGCATCGCAGCGCATTGGGCTGTGGTAATCTTGCACATGGGTTTGCGGCCTGCGCACCTGATGACAAAGCAACGCTTAAAGGGGATACAAAAGCGAATATCGCTATTGTATCGGCCTATAACGACATGCTGTCGGCACATCAGCCCTACAAAAGCTTTCCCGATATCATAAAGCAAGCCGCCCATGCCAACGGAGCGGTCGCCCAATTTGCGGGCGGCGTGCCTGCAATGTGTGATGGGGTGACGCAGGGCCAGCCCGGCATGGAGCTATCCCTCTTCAGCCGAGACGTGATTGCTATGGCCACCGCCGTAGCCCTGTCGCATAACATGTTCGATGCCGCACTCTGCCTTGGTATTTGCGACAAAATCGTGCCAGGACTGCTTATTGGCGCTTTGAGCTTTGGTCATTTACCGGTGGTGTTTGTGCCGGGTGGGCCAATGCCCTCGGGCCTGCCTAACGATGAAAAGCAGAAAGCACGCGAAGCCTACGCCAAAGGCGAACTTGACCGTGCGGGTCTGCTGGAAGCAGAATCGCAATCATACCATGCGCCGGGCACATGCACTTTTTATGGCACCGCCAATTCCAACCAAATGCTGATGGAGATAATGGGTCTGCAATTGCCGGGCAGCTCCTTTGTGCAGCCACAAAGCGACTTGCGCACGACACTCACGCAGGCGGCGACCCAGCAAGCACTGGCACTCACCGCCTTGCAAGGCGACTACACTCCCTTATGCGACATTCTGGATGAGCGCAGTATCGTCAACGGTATCGTCGGACTACACGCAACCGGTGGCTCTACCAACCACACACTACACCTCATTGCTATCGCTCGGGCAGCAGGCATTAAAGTAACGTGGGACGACTTTGCCGCTTTGTCCGACACGGTTCCACTGCTGTGCCGCATTTACCCCAATGGCAGCGCCGACGTGAATCATTTCCACGCGGCAGGCGGCATGGCAACGCTCATCCATCAACTGCTGGAAGCGGGATTGCTGCATGCCGATGTGCAAACCGTAATGCGTCAGGGTTTACTCGCCTATTGCAAAGAACCGTTTGCCAATGGCGATGGGCTGGCATGGCGTGACGGCTCCACCGAAAGCCGCGACAGTGCGGTGCTGGCATCGGTGAAAACGCCGCACGCAAACGATGGTGGCATGCGCTTGCTACAGGGTCGGCTGGGACGCGCTATCATGAAAACCTCCGCGCTTAGCCCCGAGCAGCATAAGGTAAAAGCCGCGTGCCGTATTTTCCTTAGCCAGCAAGCACTGCATGATGCGTTTGAAGCGGGCGAGCTGCACCGCGATGTGGTTGCTGTGGTGTTGTATCAAGGTCCTTCCGCGAATGGCATGCCCGAATTACACCGCCTGACACCGCCGCTCGGTGTCCTCCAGAAATTGGGCTACAAAGTCGCGTTAGTGACAGATGGGCGCATGTCTGGTGCTTCGGGTAAAATACCCGCCGCCATTCATGTCACACCCGAATGCGCACATGGTGGCGCGCTGGCAAAGTTGCGTGACGGAGACGTGATCGAGCTGGATGCGGATAAGGGGGTGCTGGAGGTGCATATAGACGATGCCGAATGGCAAACACGCACCCCGATTGAACCCGATTCGCATGCACATACGCATGGTATGGGGCGCGAGCTGTTTGCACAGGCGCGCCGTGTTGTGAACTCGGCAGAAGAAGGCGCAAGTTTCATCCAAACAGGGGAAGAGAATGGATAGCAGCCAGTTAATGGGCAATATTGCCAACGCACCTATCATACCAGTGGTCACGCTGGAAAATGCCGAACAAGCCATTGCCGTGGCCGATGCGCTGGCCGAAGGTGGCGTGACATGTATTGAAGTCACCTTGCGCACCGAAGCTGGTTTGTGCGCCATTGAAGCACTCGCCAAGCAAGGCAGCCTGTT
>PBPD01000002.1 GCA_002725445.1 Rickettsiales bacterium | reverse complement strand
TGGCTTTCATATGCTCGTCGGTCAGTTTGGTAACGCGCTCGAGTATTTCCTCATCGGCAATGCCTTCTTCCTCGGCCCACTCGCTGACGGGCATTTCCAGTCCATAAACGCGGTAGAGTTCTTTCTCGAGCGTTTCGGTGTCCCATTCTTCAGCGTAGGAACGCGGTGGGATATAGGTGGTCACCAGCTCTTCATTCACGTCGTCGCGCATTTCGTCAACTGCATCGGTGAGATCTTCGGCATCCATCAGCTCGATGCGCTGGTCAAAGATCACTTTACGCTGATCATTCATCACATCGTCGAATTTCAGCAGGTTCTTACGAATCTCGTAGTTGCGCTGCTCGACCTTGCTTTGCGCGCGCTCAATCGCTTTATTCATCCATGGGTGATAAATCGCCTCGCCGTCTTCCATACCAAGGCGTTGCAGCATGGCTTCAATACGTTCCGAGCCGAAGATGCGCATCAGATCATCTTGCAGGGAGATAAAGAATTTAGACGCGCCTGGATCACCCTGACGGCCTGAACGGCCGCGCAGCTGGTTATCAATACGGCGGCTTTCATGGCGCTCTGTACCAATCACATACAGGCCGCCTGCTTCTTTCACGATTTCTTTTTCGTCTGCAATTTCCTGTTTGATTTTTTCAATGGTCTTTTCACGTTTTTTCTCATCTTCAATAAGCAGCGCTTCGTCTTCGACACGCATGTCGAAATTACCACCTAACTGAATATCAGTCCCGCGGCCAGCCATGTTGGTGGCAATGGTTACGGCGCCGGAACGACCGGCTTGTGCAATAATACTCGCCTCTTTTTCGTGGTAGCGGGCATTGAGTACATTATGCGGAATTTTGGCTTTCTTCAGCTTGCGCGAGAAGGCTTCGGAGCTTTCGATGCTGACCGTGCCGACCAGCACGGGTTGCTTGCGTTCGTAACATTCTTTGATCAGCTCGATCACGGCATTGTCGCGTTCTTCTCCGGTGCGGTAAATCTCGTCGTGATGATCCAAGCGCGCAATGGGGCGATGGGTTGGAATTTCAATCGATTCCAGCCCGTAAATATCGGCAAATTCATCGGCTTCGGTCATAGCCGTACCGGTCATACCGCTCAGTTTAGGGTAGAGACGGAAGTAATTCTGGAAGGTGATAGAGGCGAGGGTTTGGTTCTCGTTCTGGATATGCACGTGCTCTTTGGCTTCCAGCGCCTGATGCAGCCCTTCCGAATAACGGCGGCCTTCCATCATGCGGCCAGTAAATTCGTCGATAATCACGACTTTATTGTCCTTCACGATGTAATCGACATCGCGGGTGAACAGCACATGCGCACGCAATGCCTGCTGCACATGGTGGACGACTGACACATTGTCGATATCGTACAATCCGCTGCCTTCAGCTAGCAAATCAGCCTGCTGCAACAGGCCTTCCATTTTCGCCACGCCGTCTTCGTTGAGCGTAACGGACTTGGCTTTTTCATCGACTTCATAGTCGGATTCATCCAGTTGCGGCATCAGCCCGTTGATCTGGGTGTAGAGGGCAGAGTTATCTTCTGTGGGGCCTGAAATAATCAGCGGTGTGCGTGCTTCATCGATCAGGATCGAATCCACTTCGTCGATAATGGCGTAATGGAAGGGGCGCATCACCATTTCTTCGCGGCTATATTTCATATTGTCGCGCAGATAATCAAAGCCTAGTTCGTTGTTGGTGGCGTAGACAATGTCGCACTCATATTGCGGGCGACGGTCATCGGGGAACAGATCATGCGTGATAACACCCACGCTCAGACCTAAGAAACGGTATATCTTGCCCATCCATTCCGCATCGCGGCTGGCAAGATAGTCGTTGACGGTCACGATATGCACGCCTTTGCCCGACAAGGCATTCAGATAGGCCGCCAGCGTGGATACCAGTGTTTTACCTTCACCGGTTTTCATTTCCGAAATCATGCCTTTATGCAGCACCATGCCACCCAGCAGCTGCACGTCGAAATGGCGCATGCCCAGCACGCGAACCGCCGCCTCGCGCACGACGGCAAAGGCCTCGTGCAAAATATCGTCTTCGGTCTCGCCTTGCTTCAGGCGCTCACGAAATTCATCGGTTTTGGCTTTAAGCGCCGCGTCATCCAGCGCTTTAATGTCGGCTTCCAACGCATTGATGGCATCAACATCGCGCTGCATCTGGCGCACCAGTCGGTCGTTGGTGCTGCCGAAGAAGGTTTTTGCAAGTGCTCCCAGCATGTAATGGTATCCTTATGTCGCTATTCGCTAGATAGGCACGGATGGCGTGCTTGTCAATTGAATCGCTTGCGATGAAAGCGGCTTTATGCCATACAGCAAAGCCATAACGCAACGTAAGAGTTAAGGATTTCCCCATGAAAAAGCTACTTGCACCACTATTTATCTCTGCCAGCCTGTTGGCAGGCGTGGCGTATGCCGACGATTATGTCATTCTGAAACTGGATGACCAGAAGATCAAAGCATCGGAAGTGAAACAAGTATGGGGAGGCTTGTTCCCGCCCGGTGCAGCGCCTGAGTGGGAAAGCTTCGACGAGAAAATGAAGCAGAATGTGCTGCGCGGTATTATCAGCGAGCACTTGCTGTTTGAAGAGGCCAAAAAAGACGGGCTGGATGACAGCGCCGAGATTAAAAAACAGCTGGAAGCGCTGAAACGCAAATTGGTAGTGCGTGGCTATCTGGATAAGAAATCTGAAGACCTTATCAGTGAAAAAGACGTGAAGGCGGAATATGACGCATTTGTACGCGATATGCGCGATGCGAAGGAAATCCGCGCGCGCCACATTCTGGTGAAAGAGGAAGAGACCGCCAAAGAAATCATCGAAAAGCTGGACGATGATGCATCGTTTGAAGCGCTGGCCAAAGAATATTCCAAAGACCCTGGCAGTGCAAAGCAAGGCGGCGATTTGGGGTATTTCACCAAAGAACGTATGGTGCCTGAATTCTCTAAAGCAGCGTTCGCGCTGGATGAGGGCGATGTTTCCAAGCCAGTGAAAAGTGATTTCGGCTGGCATATCATCAAGCTGGAAGACAAGCGCGATGTGAAGATTCCGACCTATAACGACGTGAAAAGCGAGCTGCGTAAGTCGCTGGAAGAAGAAAAGCTCAATGCCTATATGGAAGATTTGATCGACCAGACGAGCGTGACCTATTACGGTCCGAACGGCAAAGAGAAAGACTTCTCGAAAACGCCTGATACCACGCAAGAGTAACGATCAGACCTAGGAGTAGCTATGCCACTGCCACGCTCGCCGCTTGCCCCTGAAGCACAGCCTGAACTGCCGCCGATTGCTGGCGTGAAACTGACAGGTGCCGCGTGCGGCATACGCTATAGTGGGCGCAAAGACCTAATGGTAATGGAATTGGCAGAAGGCACCAGCGTGGCTGGTGTGTTCACACGTTCGTCTACGCGTGCTGCGCCCGTGTTGTGGTGTCAGGAGCATATTGGCAGCGGCAATGCGCGCGCCATTGTTGTGAATGCGGGCAATGCGAATGCTTTCACCGGTGCGGCGGGTATGAATGCCACCAAAGCGACCGCGGAAGCAGCAGCCAACGTGCTTGGCTGCAAGGCAGAAGAGGTGCTGATCAGCTCGACGGGTGTCATTGGTGAGTTGCTGCCGCATGAAAAAATTACGAACGCATTGCCGGATGTGTTTGGCCAATGCAAAGAAGATGGTTGGGCGGATGCCGCCGAGGCGATTCGTACGACTGACACATTTGCCAAAATGGCTACCCGCACGGTGAAGATCGGGCAGGGAGAGATCACCATTAACGGCATTGCGAAAGGCTCGGGCATGATTGCGCCGAATATGGCCACCATGCTGGGTTACATCGTGACCGACGCGGTAATCGCGCCGGATCTGTTGCAGCAATTGCTCGGCGAATGTAATCAGAAATCCTTCAACGCGATCACAGTGGATTCAGACACATCTACGAATGATTGCGTGCTGCTGGCCGCCACCAATGCCAATACTGCATGTCCTGAATTGCGCGAGCGCCACGTGGAAGAAGTGCAGCTGTTTGAGCAGGCGCTGCTGGAAGTGATGATTGAGCTGGCGCAATTGATTGTGCGCGATGGCGAAGGGGCGAGCAAATTTATTACCGTGCATGTGGGCGGCGCGAAGAACCACGACGTGGCGCATACGATCGGGCTGGCGATTGCTAATTCGCCGCTGGTGAAAACCGCTATTGCAGGTGAAGACCCGAACTGGGGGCGCATTGTAATGGCCGTTGGCAAGAGCGGGGCGAACATACCGCAGGAAGCCATCTCGATTGCGATTGGCGACACGTTCATTGCGCGTGATGGCGTGGTGGTGCCCGGTTATGATGAAACACCTGTGGCCGCATATATGAAAGGTCAGGAGATCGACATTACCGTTGAGGTGGGCAAAGGCAGTGGCCATGCGCGTATCTGGACGTGTGATCTGACCCATGGTTATATCGATATTAACGCGGATTACCGTAGCTAGCGCGTATGAAAAATGTGGCGGTGGCAGCGGTTGCCTTGATTGATGAAGATGGTCGCATTCTGCTGGCGCAGCGCCCTGAAGGCAAATCGCTGGCTGGCATGTGGGAGTTTCCGGGGGGCAAGATCGAAGCCAATGAAACCCCCGAAGAAGCATTGCGCCGTGAGATCAGGGAAGAGCTGGCGATTGAGCTATGTGACAGCTGCTTGCAGGCCTTCACCTTTGTGACCCACGAATATGACGATTTTTCGCTGATGATGTTGCTTTATCTGTGCCGTAACTGGGAAGGCATTCCCAAGGCGATGGAAGATCAGGAATTATGTTGGCGCCGCCCATCGGAAATGCACACACTGCCCATGCCACCGGCCGATATTCCGCTGGTTGCGATGTTGCGCGATTATATGTAATCTAGTTCCCTTAGGGGGCAGAACCAATGGCACTTCCGGGCGTAATATCCGCTATTGCACTCATACTCTATTACTGGTCGCTGTTTAATGTGCGGCGTGCGCGCAAACGTTTTTATGTTGAGCCGCCTGCCACTCAGGGCGCGGAGGCCTTTAACCGTATTTTCCGTACCCAGCAGGTAATAGGCGAGCATTTGATCGTTTTTATCCCGTCGCTGTGGATGTTCAGCTATTACCTGTCGGAATTCTGGGGGGGGATTTTAGGGGCCATTTGGGTGATAGGTCGCCTGATTTTTGCGATTGGCTATTATCAGTCCACCGCCCGCCGCTTGCCGGGGGTGTATATTGCCTATCCGGTGGAATTTGTGCTGGTGCTTGGCGCACTGATTGGCGCGACGCAGCACCTTGCGGCGGTTGGTATCAATTAAGCTGCGAGAAAAACTGCTCCATATCCACCTCACCGCTGCCGCGTTTAGCGGGCGTGGGTTGCGAGCTGTCAGGTGCCCATGCCGTGCAAGCCACCACCTCCACACTGAGAGGCAATGAGTTGTCCTCCAACTTGTAGCGTGCATGATACAGCTCTTCCGCTGTTTTCAGCAGGCTGCGTGTGAGCGGACGTGGGGTTTCGTTTAAGGCGTTGGTTTCGCCCATGCCGCGCAGATCGTGCAGCATGTTGCGCATGGTGGGGTAGGTAATGGTGAGCATGTCGGAATCGACCACGGGCAAGGCAAAGCCCGCACGTTGCAGCAAATTGCCCGCATCACGCACATCTACAAAAGGTGCTATGCGCGCACTCACGCCGCTATATAGCTGCAACTCAGCATCGGTGAGTATGTCGCGTAATTCCTGTAGCGAATGTGCACCGGGCAGCATGGCCAGCAGCAGCCCGTCGGGTTTGAGGGCTTGGCGCATCTGGATCAGGCTACCGACCATGTCATTCACCCAATGCAGCCCCCACGGGCACAGAATCGCATCCAGACTATGCTGCGCAAAGGGCAGCCATTCCTCGTCGCAACTGATGGCGGGGGACGGACACTGGCGTGCCATGGCAGGGCTGGCATCGGCATGAATCAGCGTGGTGGCACGTGCGGCACGCTTGATATCGGCATCGAACTGCCCGCTATGTGCGCCTAGCATGAGCACCGTGTCGAAATGGCGGGTGGTTTCCTCCAGCCGTTCGGCAAGCATGCCCACCATACGCTGCAGAAAGAAGTCATGCTGCGCAAAATGGTCGCTGGCACGCGCGCGATGCTTTTGCACAAGACGGCGATTAAAGATGCTGTTAGTGTTATTCATACTATGGAGGTTGTAAATCGTTTGCATAAAAAGACCACCCCCTTTTTTGCAGGGGTGCTGCATGGCGCGCTCAACACGCTTTATCCGCCACGTTGTCCGGCCTGTCAGGTGCAGGTGGAGGGGCAGGATAGTTTGTGCAGCACGTGTTTTACGCAGCTGAGCTGGATTGCCAGCCCCTATTGCCATGCATGCGGCACGCCGTTTGAGTTTGAAGTGGGCGATGATGCGCTGTGCGGTGCGTGCAGCGATGCCCGCCCGAACTACACCGCCGCGCGCAGTGCACTGGTTTATGACGATGCAAGCCGCAAGCTTATTACCCAGTATAAATATGCGGATAAGACCGAGCGCACGGCAGCCTATGGCCGGCTATTGCAGCGCGCGGCGGCGGATATCTTGCCGTTGGCCGAGCTGATTATTCCGGTGCCGTTACATCGCCGGCGCTTGTGGCAACGCAAATATAATCAATCGCTGCTGTTGGCCTATGCGTTGAGTGAATTAGCGTCGGTGGAAATGCTGGCTGATGGGCTGGTGCGCACCCGTGCCACACCACCACAGGCAGGCTTGGACAAAAAAGCCCGCACCAAGAATGTGAAAGGGGCATTTGCTGTGCATCCCGCGCACGCAGACATACTGCGCGGTAAGAGCGTGCTGCTGGTGGACGATGTGATAACCACAGGGGCCACGATTGATGCGTGCACGCAGGCATTGCTTGGCGCGCGGGTGGCGAATGTGTATGTTGTAACCTTGGCAAAGCGAATAGAGGCAACATGAGTAAGGCAAAGATGCGCGTGGCATGCGTGCAGACCAACACTGGCGGCGATGTAGATGCGAATATAGAAGCGATTGACGGGTTTGTGCGCGAGGCCGCGGCGCAAGGCGCAGGGTTTATCGCGCTGCCAGAAAACGCCTATTACATGCGTGGCTTGCACGAGATTGAAAGCCATTACCACACGATGGATGATCATCCGGGGGTGGCGCATAGCTGCAGCTTAGCCAAAGAGCTGGGCGTGTGGATTCTGATCGGCTCGGTATTCGTCACTATCGATGATTCAGGCAAATGGGCCAACCGTTCGGTGCTGATTAATGCGCAAGGCGAGATCGTCTCGACCTACGACAAAATTCATTTGTTCGATGCCGATTTTGGCGATGGCGAACGCTACCGCGAGTCGGATACTTTTTTGTCGGGCAAACAAATGCGGCTGGCGGAAGTGCCGTGCGGCACGCTGGGCATGGGCATTTGCTATGACATGCGCTTTCCAAAGTTATTCCGCGATATGGCGCGTAGCGGGGCGACCATTTTTAGCCTTCCTGCGGCTTTCACTTACCGCACCGGCGTGGCGCACTGGCATGTGATGTTGCGTGCCCGTGCGATTGAGAATGGCAGCTATGTGCTTGCGCCTGCACAGTGCGGTACACACCCGAAAAACCGCCATACTTATGGCCATTCACTGATTATCGATCCGTGGGGGGAAGTGCTGGCCGATGCGGGAGAGTCGACGGGCGTGATTGTGGCCGAGATTGACCCGGAACGGTTGCAACAGGTGCGCACCCAAATGCCAGTGCTAACGCACGACCGAGATTATATTCTAAATGATTACGTGATCTGATTGGGCGCGTTTTACGCGGGCTTGCGCGTCACCATCAGATAATTCACATCGACATCGTTGTCTTTAATGTGCCATTCCCAGCGGATGGGGTTGATGACCATGCCGGTGGTGTGCACATGCTCTAGCCCAGCGCCGCGCGCGCTTGCCGCCATTTCAGAGGGTTTGACAAATTTGCGCCAGTCATGCGTGCCGCGAGGTAGCAGGCGCAACACATATTCCGCACCGATCTTGGCCATAGCGAGTGATTTCAGCGTGCGGTTGATGGTGCTCATCACCAACAGACCGCCCGGCTTTACCAGCTCTGCGCAGCTTGCGACAAAACTGTCAGGGTCTGCCACATGCTCGATGATTTCAAGAGCAAGCACGACATCAAATTGCTGATTTTCGCTGGCCAGCGCTTCGGCGGTGTTGGCCTGATAGGCAATATCCAGCCCGCCCTGAGCGGCATGCAGGCTCGCGGTTTTGATGTTCTTTTCGGAGGCATCCACGCCCGTGACGCTCGCACCCATGCGGGCCATAGGCTCGCAAATCAGTCCGCCGCCACAGCCAATATCTACCAGCGACAGCCCGTCCAGCGCCTTGATGGCGTCTTCATCGCGCTCAAAATGGGCACAAATCTGTTGTTTGATATAGGCAATGCGCACCGGATTGATCTCATGTAACGGTTTGAATTTGCCTGTAGGATCCCACCATTCTTCGGCAATGCGTGAGAATTGTTCGACTTCTTCCGGGTCAATCGAGCTCGGAATGGAAGCGGTCTTATCAGTTGTTGCTTGCGTTTGTGTCATGCTGGCATAGAATAGTGGTTAAACGGATGCGTGTATGGCTGAATCTAGTGACAAATCTTCCCGCAAACAAGGTGTAATTGGCACGTTCCAATCGCTTAACGCGTTGGGCGATAGCGTGATGGACTATTTCAAGGGTGTGCAGGCCAAGCTGCAAAACCTGCCACAGACCAATTTTGAGCTGGGTAAGGATATGGTGGATCGCGGTCAGGTCAATGACGCGGTGTTCCGTTTTCATCTAACACTCTGGCTCTCTCCCCGCCATGTAGAGGCGATGTATTATCTGGGCATGTGCTATATTGCCCGTGGGCAGGCTGAGCGTGGTGTGGAGTATTTGCAAAAAGCATTGGAGTTGCATCCTGGCCATGAGCAGGCGCGCTTTTTGCTGGCATCGCAGCGCCCGCATTTGGTAACGCCGCTGCCGCATACGATGCCGCACGAGCTGGCGCAGCAATATTTTAACGCGCAGTCCGTGCAGTTTGACGAGCGCCAAAAAGCTGCAGGCTATGCCGGGCCGCAGCTGATGCAGCAGGCGCTCACACAATATTATCAGGGTGAAGCGCATAGTCTGATTGCGATTGATCTGGGCTGTGGAACGGGGCTGTGCGGTGCTGCCATTCGCAACCAAACCCGCGAAATTATTGGGGTGGATCTGTCACCTGAAATGATCGATCTGGTGGGGTCTAAGCGTCGCAACGATGAGCATTCGCTTTATCACCAGTTGATTCAGGACGATATGGCGCAGTATCTGCATCATCAGTCGCCGCCCAAAGCCAATGTGATTTTGGCCTGTGATTGCCTGCATTTTGTGGGTGAGCTGACACAGGTCTTCACAGGCGTTGGCAAAACCCTGATGACGGGCGGATTGTTTATCTGCACCTATGAGCCGTGGGATCAGGAGCAGGGCTACACCTTGCTGCA
>PBPD01000001.1 GCA_002725445.1 Rickettsiales bacterium | reverse complement strand
TTATCAAGGGACGATGTTGGTATGACCACCGATAGCAAAAAAGTGGCATGTGAACGCATGTCTGATGACTGGCGCTGCGCGCATTTGCACGCCGTGCAGGAAGCCCACGCGCTGGTGCGTGATTGCATGAATGCCCTGCGGCACGACATGCAGGCGATGGCACGCGGCGAAGACAGAACCGAATATGCTACGCGGCTGTGGGGCGAGAAGGATAATGCAGTGGCGGTGCTGACGAAATTATGCGCGTTGCAAAAAAGCCTGGGCGAGCAGGAAAGCATGTGGCGCATGGCGCAGATGGATCAGGCGCAGGCAGGCCATCATGGCGAGGCATTGCCACCTTTGCAAGCGGCCGATTGGCAATTGCTGGAGCGGGCAGTAGCATTGCGCAATGCCGAAAAATATAATGGAAAAACAGTGTGAGTAGTGCAACTAAATGCGGATGCGGCGCTAGCTGGCAAAGGAGGGCAGCAGCACAAAAATCACGCCGAGGGCAAAGGCAATGCCGGGCATGACATAGAGTTGGTAACGCCCGAGGATGAAGGCCTTTTCGCCCTTGATGGGGTGAATGAGCAGCGGTAATTCTTCGCCTTTTTCGTAGAGCTGGGTGGAGCCGCCCAACTTGCTGGTGATGTGGTGCATCTCGCCGGTGAGCGGGTGCTCGTAGGCAATTTGGGTGTGGTAGGTGCTGCCGCGCTTTTCGTGCCCGACGACGGTACCGATGCCGCGAACGGTAGCCTGCGACACACGCTGCAAAAACGACGCCCACGCCGCCACCATGCCAAGCAGGATGTAGCCGACGAAAGAAAGAACCAGAACATCGGGGTTGCTATCCATGGGCGTGTGTCCGTGTGGCGATAGGGTTAGTGATAGATGGGTGACTCATCCATGGTGCCGGGCGGGATATAGAGCATGTTGGCGCGGCTCTCCCATTCGCCGGTTTGGAGAGGATGGTCTTTGTCGGCCTCGAAACGCGAGGCTTTGAAGCGGAATAATTTCCACAAACGGCCATGTTCGCCCAGCATGTCTTTGAGCATGGCGAGGCCGGATAATTCGTCGTAGGTGTTGTCGGCCACTTCGTCGGCCTGATCGATCATCTCGGAAAACATTTGCAGCATGGCACCGGTGCGATAGGCCGAGAAACACTCAGCTTCAATGGCGCGCTCGCCTGCGCGTTTCACCTCGTCGCAAAAACTATGCGGCAATGGCTCGTGGCTTTGGCGGGCGGCTATCATGCGCTCCAGTCGCATCTGCAAAATGGCGTTGCGTTCTTCCAGCGGAGAGGCGCAGCGTGTGGTGAGCATGAGTGGCTCGTAGCGCGCGCGTTCCATGCGGGCATCGGTGAGGAAAAGCTGCATCATCGGGCTGTCGATAGCAATTTCTTCCTCCAGCCGCTTCAGCGCTTCTTTTTCGCTGAGCCAGCCATCGGCCGAAATCGTCGCCGCCAGATTGACCATGTCGGCCATGAGGGCGGTGAGTTTGAACCCCGGCATATACTGCACATCGGTGTGCTCCAGCACGGCATGTGCGTGTTTGCTCAAGGTTTCGCGGAATTTAGGGAACAGGATGCCTGTTTCGGTGTATTGGTCGAGGAAGGCTTCCAAAATATCAAGAAAATCTGTCTGTGCACGCTCCATTCTTAAACCATAGCATAAATGAGTGAAAAAAGCATTAAAATGCACCTGACGGCTTAAATAACGCGTATAAAGTTTTGGATGTTCATAATTTTGCAATAATAGCTGCGTATAGTGCCGCGATGGAAGAAAACCTAAGTGAGTTGTTTGACTGGCGCGACTATGTGTTTGCGGGGCTGACAGAGGCGACCAACCCGACCATGCATAAGACGCTGGATCAGCTGAGCCGCATTCCGCAGGCGCAGGCATTAATGCAACAGGCCTTTGAGGCTAATGGCAGCCGCGTGAGTGTGAGCGGGGCAGGATTTGGCCTGTATGCCAATGCGCAGGAAGCCTTTGTGGCCGAGGATGGGGCGTGGCATATCTATAGTTTGCAACACCGCATGCTGGACATGCTGGGCGCAGAAGCCGGCCTGCAAGGCGCTGAGCTGCGCAGCTTAACCGACGGAATTATGGCGCGTTATTATGATGCCAGCCCACGGCGCGACGATGTGCGTGAAGAGGTGGGGCTGGGGCGCGTGGTGGAAGGCGGACGGCTGGTGCATTATGTGGGCGAGCCGGATGCTGCGACATTCTTGACCACGGTGCAGAGCGAGCAGGTTTATAGCCATATTAGGGTCAATGTGAACGAGCTGGCGCCGACCGTGCAGGCGATGGAACATGCGATGGATGCGTGCCGTGCCGTGCTAAATGGCGATGCGTATGATATAGCGGATGCGCGCCGGATGCTGCGCGATGACCGTAGCCCGAGCTTTGAGGACGGGGTGTATAATCGCAGAACAGAGCTGAACGAACGGCTGGGCCGCGATGTGAATGATTTGCCTGAACGGTTTGCGCTGCTTGGTGATTGGCAGGAGATGGACGCAGGCGAGGAGGTGCAGCCCGATGCGGCCTGTGCCGCCAATGTGGAGCAGCGGCTGGGACGCGAATGAGAAATGCCTTGCACTTAAAGGCTTTATTAAGTTTTGTGGGCTAGGCTGGTAGATTGAAAAAGAAGGCATAGGACGGCTATATGGCAGAACAGGAACAAGGCACACGCAACGGCGCGCCAATGCGCGAGGATAACGGCTTGTTTGACTGGCGCGACTATATTGACCTGCAGGTGCAAAACCCGGAGCGCGCTGAATTATTTGCCGCCACGCTGGATCAGCTGAGCCGTATTCCTGAGATGCAGGAGGTGATTCGCCAGACCGCGCAGCGCGATGAAAGCCTGTTTGCCGCCGCAGACCGCGAGATGCAACGCATGGAGCGCGAAGGGGATAATTATTCGCTGGTGATGCGGCAATTCCTGAATGAATTTGAGGTGCTGGGCGTGTTTAACCCTGAGGTGCGTGCCGAGATCCATCCGGAGATGGTGCGCGTGATCGACTCTGCGCTGCAAACGCGTTTCGGCCGGTTAGAGTTTGTGTCCAGCTCGGTGTCGGAAGGGCACTATATGTATAACGTGCAGAGTATGGATAACGCGCTGTTTGAACGCGACCCCGAAGCCGCCATTGTGCAGGCATTGCCGCAGCATCAGATCAATGTGAATAATTATGGTGTGCATTATGATGTGTATCGCGGGCAAGACGGCGATTACCATTATTTCAGCCTGCAACAGATTATTGCTGAAGAGCTAGTGCATGCCGCGCATCCCGATAATAATGTGATAACAGCCTTGCGCGCACAGGTGAACGCGGTGGATGCGGTGTATGATCGTATCTATGCCGATGACCCGCAAATGCTGGGCGACGAGGTGGCACGCACGGCGTATTTTAACCTGTCGAGCAGCATATATAGCGCGCGTTATGGCCCTATGAGAACACCCGATGAGCGGCTGGAACGCGCGGTGGAAGCGGTGAATGAAGGGCGCGAGGATGAGCTGCCTGTGGATTTGCGCGGGGTGGCGGCGTTGTATCAGGTGCGGCTCGATGGTGAGCATCGTGATAATGCTATCAAAGACGCGATTCTGCAGCCTTATTATGATATGGAGCCGCGTGGGCCGTACTGGGACACCGCGCCGGATTCGCCGCGGCCAGAAAGGCTGCAGGGCGATATGCCGGATGGGTATGACCGTGCACGTGAACGGCTGAATAATGTGGATCGCGACATGCTGGCCGCGACAGAAGGTGCTGTGCGCACGGGCGAAGCGTTCTGTGAAGGATTGCTGGACGTGCCGGAGGTGCAGGAGTCGATTGAATCGCGCGGCGGCCTGTTTGGGCTGGGACGTAATAACGCTGTCAATGAATGGCTGCGCGGCACAGGGGATGAGCAGCTGGCATTTGACACTGCGCCGTATCATGATGTGGGACTGACTTCGAGCGAAGCGGTGACGGATTTGACGCAGGCGGAATATAGCGCATTGGTGGAGCTGATACTGGAAGAAGCGCGCGAGGTAGATGGCCAGAGTGTGCCCGATTGCCGCGAGGTAGCCGAAGAGGTGGTGCGCGGCGGCCGTGAGTAATTATCTGCCGAAGTAATTATCTGATAATGATGGGTTTTAGTTGTACGGCTTAGGGGCTTAGACTTCGAAGTCGTATTTGTCTTTGAGGAAATCTTTGACCTCTTGCGAGGGTTCTTCGCCGTAACAGGAGGCAATCACCTTGCCGAAATCTTCCAGATCGATGGTACCGTCGCCCTCGATCGCCTGCATGAAGGCAGACTCGCGCGGGGGTTCAACCAGCACGAAGTAATAGGCCCAGCGACCGGTGGAGTCCTTCGCTTTGAGCTTATGTACGAGGTGACCTTTTTTGGCTATGATCTGGTCAACAAATGATTTTTTTTGTTCGGTCATACACTCACGCCATTGATTTCGATTAGATTACTGATACTACCGTAAAACTCAACCATTGATGCGCCTAATGGTGCGAGTGGCCCATATATGTGTAGTGGCCGTGGCGCGATTCACACATGCCATTATGGATGACACTGCCCGCCAGCACGGTGCGGCTGGGGATGCCTGTGTCGGGATGGTGGCGATGGTCGATCGGGGTGCCGTGCAGCGGATCGTGCTTCTGCTGGAAGCTGCGCACGGCCGGATGGTTGCGTAAAGCGCTCTTTAAGCTGTTGATACATAACGATTCGCCGCGTGATTGCGCTTGTTTGGCATGCATGTGCGCATGGTCGCGGATGGTGTCGATAAGGTGGAACATTTCTTCAGGACTGACGCGCAGCGCCAGATTGCCTGGCAGTATTTCGTCGAGAATCGCGTGGGCGGCGTGGTTGATCGCCTGATGATGCTCCATCGGGCCGAGTGAGTCCCATTGGCCGGAAAAACATTCATCCAGTGCGTATTGCAGGGTTTCATGCATGTCGCGCTTGCGATCAAGCAGCGCGCGCTGGCCATCGCGGCCAAAGGGGGAATGACTGTCATCATCCAGCCCGTGGCTGAGTTGACCCAGCTGATCGGCCGACACCGACTCGCCATTGCCTGATGAGGCGATGGCAGGTGCTACGATGGTATCTGTCTGTTTTGTGCTCATGGTATATATACTTTTTCAGCCTTACCACTATAGCAAGGGAATATGGCAGTTTTATGACGATTGGCGAAAATATTCACGCAGGGCACGAGTGATAAAGAAAAACAGGCAATTTCAGTGTGAGTGCCGCAACTGACTTTAGTGAGCGTGGCCCAGAGATTCGACACGCACGCGCTCGGTGTTGATGGTTTGTGCGTCGATGAGGGTGGTGGGGTCGGACTTGGCGGTTGCCACCAGATTACGCCAGTGTTTGCTGTCGGGCTGGAGGGCGGTGCGTAACTCATCAACGGCTAATTCGTCAGGCGCGACGACCTCGGCGGTGAGGAAATAAAGCCGACAGAGCGTATCCATATCGCATTTGCCGAAGCTTTCGGGATCGGTGATGTGCGGCATGATTTGTTGCTCGACAATGTCGTGCATGAGCTGAAGCCGCTCGGGCGAGGGCTGCGGAAACAGCACGCGCTCGGTGGTGGAGGGCTGCTGCCAGAATTGCTCGAAACGGCGCACACGCATGCCGAATTCGACCTGACGGCTGAGCTGACCTTCCATATTGACGCTGCCCTGCATGACAAGCGGGCTGAACAGTGCATGCATGGCCGAAGCATGTTCGCCCCAACGCTGTGGCAGTTGCTCGGGTGCGAAGAATTGCTCGGGCGTGAGCGAGTTGATGAGGGTGGGCAGGGTTTCGCCGTCGATCAGCCCGTCCTGCAACCAGTCGATGATGGTTTTTTCGAACAGGCTGGCCACCATGCCTTTGGTGGATGGCAGGTGATGGCGCACATTTTCGAGGTTGAGGATGTTGCGGCAGGTGTCGACCAGCGCGTCGTGCAGGCCTTTGAGGGCTGGGATTTCGGACAGTTCGCCTTCTTGCACGCGGCCTTGCGCGTCTTCATAGGCGAGGTGCAGGCCGCCAAGTAATATATGGACGGATTCGAGGATCTCGTCGGTGGTGACGGGGGTGTCGTCTTCCATGCCGGCGCGGGCGCGGATTTCGGCGGTGTCGATTTCCTGAATGGTGGGGTGAAGACCGCGCTCATTCACCTCGATGAGGTGCAAATGTGCGTTGGCTTCGTTCTTTTCAGCCAGCTCGCGTGCAATCTCGGCGCGCTCGAACATATCGTCTTCCAGCTCTTGCCAGATAGGGCCGGGCTTGCCTGTGATGGCGCTGTGATGGGTGATTTCACTGGCGAAGAGTTCGGGGTGTAGCGCGCAGCCCTCCGCCTCGATGATGAGGTCGCGGATCATGCGCATGATGAACAGGGTGGGCACGTCTTTGTATTTGTCGTCGACGTTGAAGACGACTTCGTCGATGGCGTGCTGCAACACTGGTTTGATCGGCTCGGGAATAGCGGGCCAGTCCTCATCGCCGCTATGTTGCTCGTGCACACCGAGCGCCAGCATGGCACGGCGGCCAACCTCGTCGCTGCGCGCCATGAGCGGGTGGCTTTGTATGTCAGTTGCGCCTTCAAGCGGCTCGTAGAGCGCTTTGATGAAGTCGATGCGGCGTGAGAAGAATTGCTCCATCATGCCGCCTGCGCCCAGTTCTTTGCGCCACTCGCTCTCCAGAGTGCTGATAGCGGCCTGCGGAATAACATATTGGTCGAAGCCAACGGCAAGCAGCTGGAAGATGTGTTCCAGCAGATCGACCTTGCTTTGGTAATTCAGATCGCGGTAGGCGGGCAGCTCCAATAGGCGATGCGATTGCTCGCAGACATATTGGTAGAAATTCGCCAGCTCGGGCACGTCTTTGAGCGGGGCAGGCTCGCGCGGTGCGTCGGCGTCTTTGGGTGAGAAAGTGACAGGGATGTCGCCCAGCGTGTCAAAAAATTCGGACAGCATGGTGGCATTGTCCACGTGGTGGAGCGCTTCGGTGCCGTCATCGGCGGGCGGTATCATGTCGGTAAGGGCCATAAGGTTGTTATAGCCGCGAAAATGCAAAAAAGTGTGACTGTTGTGTGAAGATTAGGGGGAAGTGCGATGTTGAGTGAACAGGGATTGCGCCGCGTGCGCGACCAGCTGGTGCGTGAAGAGCTGGCGGCGTTTATGGCACGGTGCTTTGCCACGCTGAACCCCGGCGCACGCTTTATGCCGAACTGGCATATTGAGTTGATTGCCGAGTATTTGCAGGCGTGTGGGCGGGGCGAGTTGACACGGCTGATTATTAATATGCCGCCACGGAGCTTGAAGTCGCTGTGTGTGAGTGTGGCATGGCCGGCCTTTTTGTTGGGGCATGCGCCAGAGCGCCGTGTGATGGCGGCTAGCTACGCGCAAGGACTGAGCAACCAGCACAGCAATGATTGCCGCCATGTGATGCAGAGTGAGTGGTATCGGCGGTTGTTTCCCGACACGCGTTTATGCCGTGAGCAGAACGAGAAACATAAATTTGCGACCACCGCGCATGGGGTGCGGTTTGCCACCTCGGTGAGTGGCACGGCCACGGGCGAGGGCGGCGATGTGCTGATTGCCGATGATGCTATAAATCCGCTGCAGGCAATGAGTGCCGCCGGACGCGAGGCGGTGAATGGCTGGTTTGACCATACATTCGCCACGCGGCTGAACGACAAAAAGCGCGGCGTGATTGTGGTGGTGATGCAGCGCTTGCACGCGGAGGATTTAAGCGGCTATTTGCTGGAAAAAGGCGGGTGGGAGCATCTGTGCCTGCCAGCGGTGGCGCCGGCGCGCAGCGTGTTGATGTGCGGGCGGGTGCGCAAAGTGCGGCGCAAAGGCGAGCTGCTGCATGCCAAACGCGAGAATGGTGCGATGATTGAACGTGCCAAGCGCGAGCTGGGCAGTGCCCATTTTGCTGCGCAATATCAACAGGCGCCACTGACCACGCAAAGCAGCATGGTGCAGCTGGAGTGGTTTACGCGATTTTAGCGCGATGGCCCGTTGTCGGGCGTGTGGGTGATGTTGATGGTGGGCGGTGCATCGGGGCTGGTGCATTCGTCGATACGGATCGAGTCGAGTGCGGAGCCGATTTTTTCGACAATGTCACGCGGCGGTGCTTCGCCGGGTGCGGTGACCATGTCTTGTGCGGCCCGTGCCTCGTAGGCTAATGCCTGACCGAATGCGGGCAGGCGGTCGATGCGTTCCTGACCTGCGCGGCTTGGATTGAGCACCTCGGAGCCGACATAATAGCTGGTGTCGGGACGCTCGCATTCGCCAATGAGAATGCCTTGTTCTTCGGCGGTGTCTGCGATGTCCAGGAGCATTTGCGTGTCCCAGTAAGGGGCTTCGTATAGCTCGTCGAAATGTTCGGCGGTGCGTAGGATGACGCTGTAGTCATCGGGGTGCAGAGAGTCGAAGAGGGTGTTGGCCAGATCGCGAATATGACCGGCAAGGATCATACTATCGGTTTCTGTCATGCGACCATCGTCGTCAATCTTGTCCATGTAGCGGCGGATGTTTTGCTCCAGCTCGCGCGGGATCAGGCGCGGCGAATTGTCGAACGGGTTGAAGCGACTGCCGCCATTGGCGAAATCAAGTGCGGTTTCGAGGTGTTCGATGGCGCGGGGGCTGACCTCGCCCATGGCTTCGTTGTAGCTTTCGCGCAAGGCGCCCATATTTTCGTAATAAAGCGGGCTGGCGCCGCTTGGGCTGTCATAAGCATAGGCACGCCCCGGAGGCTCCGGCAAAAAGTTCAGCGCGTTGGGCAGGTTAAATTCGGCGCGGAAACGCTCGACGGTGCTGTATTGCATTTCGTATTGTGCGCCGCTGGCAAGCCCCATGCGTTCGGCCTGTTCAGGCGAGAGGGGAATGCCCATCTCGTGCATCTCGTCCATGGCGTTGAGTAGTTCGTAATGACGGATTTCGATGGCCTGCATGTCGCCCACATAGTCGTTGCGGCGGCGTGTGGCGTAGCCCGCATCGCGAATACCGGCGATGTAGTTTTTCCAGTCGCCTTCGCGCCCGTCGACATAGCCGAAGCGTTCCAGCGCTGGGCTATAGCGCTCGTTTGTGAGAAAGTTGACATGCTCGGCCATGGATTCTTCGGGCGAGTTATAATGCGCGAAACGGTCGCGAATGGTTTCCAGCCCGTTGCCGTAATCTTCCTGTGTGCGGTACATGCCGCTGCCAGCGGGGCCTTCGCCTTTGACGCCAAACAAATTGTTGCCGCCTTGTGCCAGCGCGCTTTTGCCCCAGCCGCTTTCGTGCGCGGCCTGCATGAGCATGGCACGGGCAGGGATGCCCACAGAGTCCTGTACTTCAAGTGCGAACGGATAGACTTCGAAAATGAATTGTAATTGTTCTTGGTATGTAGCCGGCATGAGCTGTGCTCCGTGTATTTTTTATTTAGCATACGCAATGAGCTTTAAGAAAGGGTTAAGCGCATGACAGGCGTGGTAACGCAAAGCTGGGATACGGCGATTAAAACGCAAAAAGGCAATGATGCCAGCGCGTGCGCGACCTTTGTGCAGGAGGGTGATGCGCATCGGTTGGTGGATATGTGGGTGGGGCGGCTGGAATATCCGGCATTGCGACGTAAAGTGTTGGCGCTGGCCGAGGAATGGCAACCCCATGCGGTGCTGATTGAGGATAAGGCGAGCGGGCAGAGCCTGATTCAGGATGTGCGGCGCGAGGCGAGCGTGCCCGTGGTGGCGATTTGCCCCAAAGGCGACAAGGTGACGCGGCTGGCGCAGGTGTGCCCGATGATTGAGGCGGGCAAGGTGGCGCTGCCGCGCTATGCCAGCTGGCTGAGTGCGTTTGAGCAGGAATTATGCGCGTTTCCCAATGGCCGCCATGACGATCAGGTGGATGCGTTTAGCCAGTATTTGAACTGGGTGCGTGCGCGCCAATGGCAACAGGCGCGGCTGCGGCGGGTGTGATTGGGTGTTGTCCTGGCTGGCTTTGTGGATGTGTGTGCGGCCTAGCGCTGGATGCCGCGTGAGGGGGCGTCAGGCAGCAGGGTTTGCAGGGCAGTGTTGAGCTCTTGCGCCTGCGTGGCGAAGTCGTAAGCCAGCGACAGCATGGCATGCGCGGATTGATCGCCCGATGGGTGTGGTGGGTCGACCGGGCTGATGGTTTCGCCGTAATAGGTTTGCAGGTGGCGCTCCAGCCGTGTGTGTAGCCCGGTGATGGCGCTGGAAAGGTCAATACGCTGAGGGGCGACTAACTCGCCAATTTCGCCAAGCAGAGTGCGGGCATTGATGCGGCCTGTCTCGGAATCGTGCGCGGCTTCGCTGTATTTCAGATCGGCAATGGCTTTGGCGTGATCAGCAATGCGGCCCATGGCTGCGATGGCGTCGGGTAGTAGGGTTTCGGCTTTGACGTCTTCTTCGAGCTGCACGTTGGGCAAGGAAGAGGCATGTATCAATACGGGCGATATATTGCTGTTGCCGTATTTCATCTCGTGTTCGATTTTTTCTATCAACTCGGGGTAGTCGCCTAGTTGCATATCACGCGCGACTACCAACAATTCTTCGCAGATTTCGAGGTCGTATTGCATGAGGGCGATGAATTGGTTGATGATATTGTCGCCTGCATAGTTGATTCTGCTATTTGCAGCGATGTGGACATCGGTTAGCTCGGAGTCGTCACCTATGTTGCGCAAGATGTCCTGCTGCAGGGGGGTGAGGGTGGCTATGCCGCGCTCATTGAGGGTGATGTGATGTGTGAAGTCGCCTTTGGAAGGCAATCCAGCATGGGCTGCCTGCAGAATTTTTTGTACCGTTTCGCTCGCCATATTCGTGGTCTTTTGTGGTTATAATAGGCGCGCAGTATAGCTGGGATGTATCCCACTTTGTGTGACGGTTTTGTGATAATGATGGGGTGGAAGGCACGGATGATCAGAGGCGTGGATAGTCCGGTGCGGGTGGCTGAGAGTCGCCCTCCGCGCTGTTGCCCGCCACCATATTGACATGCGACTCGTCGAAATAATCGAAGTTGCCAAGGTTGGCCGGATTGAATAATGACACCAGCATTTGCAGGGTTTGCTGGCCATCGAGCGCGATGTCGGCCGGAGGAATGAAGGTGCCGCGCACATCGCCCGTGTTGGGGCCGGGTTTGCCTGCGAAGCCCGGCATGATGGTGCCGTCTTTGAGGCCACGGCCATCGACCATGTAGCGTATGACGAAACCGCTGCCCGGCAAAAAGACCGGCAGGCCAAGTTTGCGGCCGGTGCCGATGGTGACCTGCGTGTTGGCGCTGCGATCGGGCAGAATGCACAGCACTTTTTTGAAGGTCTTTTGGGTTTGCACCATGTCTGCGTTGGGGCCT
>PBPD01000167.1 GCA_002725445.1 Rickettsiales bacterium | reverse complement strand
CCATCGGCGAGATGTCATGCAACCCCGCCATTGGCGGCGTAGCCAAAGGAACGCTAGTCAAAGAAATTGATGCATTAGACGGAGTCATGGGGCGTGCTATTGACCGCGCCGGTATACACTACCGCGTTTTGAACCAAAGCAAGGGCCCGGCGGTACGCGGTCCCCGTGCGCAAGCCGACCGCAAGCTATACCGCGAGGCTGTCCAAGCGATTCTGAATGAATATGAGAATCTTACTATCATAGAAGATGAGGTAGATGATATTCAGCGTGAGAATACATCTATTACCGGCGTGATTGGCACATCCGGCAATCTGTATGAAGCCAGTCGCATTGTTCTTACCACAGGTACATTTCTCAATGGCTTGATTCATATAGGCGAAAAGACAATTCCTGCTGGGCGAGTAGACGAGAAGCCTGCCCTTGGCCTCTCCAAAACACTCTACGGATTTGGTTTGAATATGGGTCGCTTAAAAACCGGCACCCCTCCTCGTCTTGATGGCAAAACAATCGATTGGGACAAATGCGAACCCCAGCCAGGCGACGATCCCGCGCAGCCATTTTCATATTTAACCGATAGAATTACGTTACCTCAGGTCACCTGCTACATCACACATACCACCCCTGAGAGTCATGCGATTATCCGTGATAATCTTGACCGTGCGCCTATGTATTCTGGCAAGATTGAGAGCACTGGTCCACGCTATTGCCCTTCCATAGAGGACAAAGTGGTGCGCTTTGCCGAACGCGAACGACACCAGATTTTTCTAGAGCCAGAGGGGCTGGATGATGATACCGTCTATCCGAACGGTATTTCCACCTCTCTCCCAGAAGATGTTCAGCTAGCCATTTTGAAAAATATTCCGGGGCTGGAACAAGCTGTCATGATTCGTCCTGGCTATGCAATCGAATATGACTATGTAGACCCCAGAGAGTTACACAAAACACTTGAAGTGAAACAGGTTCCGGGCTTGTATCTTGCGGGTCAGATTAATGGCACCACCGGCTATGAAGAGGCCGGCGGTCAAGGCTTGATTGCAGGGCTGAACGCTGCTCTCGCCTCTATGAATAAGGACACGTTCACATTAGATAGAGCGGATGGCTATATAGGTGTCATGATCGATGATCTGACCTCGCTTGGCACGCAAGAACCCTATCGCATGTTTACGTCACGCTCAGAGTACCGTCTTACAATCCGTCCCGATAATGCTGATCTACGACTCACACCGCTCGGCATTGCAATCGGATGTGTAGGAGAAAAAAGAGCAACTATATTTAGCCAGAAATTGCAGCAGCTCGAACACGCACGCAGTACACTTAATGCGCATGTCATTACACCGAATAAGGCAAAGGAATTTGGCCTCACGTTAAATCAGGATGGTGTAAAACGTTCCGCGTTTGATTTATTGAGCTATCCGCATATAAATAAAGATGACGTATTTCGTATTTGGCCAGAGCTGTCAAATGTGAGCCATGATGTCTTTGAGCAATGTGAAATTGAGGCTATCTATAAAGGCTATCTGGACCGTCAGGCATCGGATATTCAGGCCTTCAGAAAAGAAGAGGCCGTGAAGGTTCCGGACAGTATTGACTATGATGCAATTAGCTCTTTATCCAATGAAATCAAAGAGAAACTTAAATCGTCGCGACCCGATACCTTGGGTGCGGCGAGTCGAATCCCAGGCGTCACACCCGCTGCCATCATGGCATTGATGGTTCATATACGACAAAATAAAGCGGCATGAACTTTACTTCCTTACAGGCAGTAGCGCCGTATGTTTCACGTGAAACATACGACCATTTATGTGTCTATCACGATCTCTTGAGCAAATGGCAGAATAAAATAAACCTTGTTAGCCCCTCTACTTTAGATGATATATGGTCGCGTCATTTCTTAGACAGCCTACAAATTATACCTTTGTTAGATAGTCACACTGACATGACAATTGCCGATGTTGGCTGCGGGGCCGGTTTTCCGGGTATGGTTATCTCTATTGCCACCCATCATTCCGTACATTTGATTGAAAGCGATCAACGTAAAATGATTTTTCTTCAAGAAGTCGCGCGGCATACCAAATCGCAACCAGTGTTTCACGTGAAACGTTCCGAATCTATTTCCATAGCGATGGATATTATCTTGTCGAGGGCCTGTGCAAATATCGACAAACTTCTTGCCATTACGAACGGACTACGTCATAACAAAACACGTTACCTAATTCATAAAGGTGTGCATCATCAAGATGAAATAAATGCTGCACTGCAACATTGGGCATTTGATTACATTGTCCATAATAGTCGGGTACAGGACGATAGTGTAATAATTGAGCTTTACAACGTAGGTTGAGCATATGACGCGCATTATTTCCATTGTAAATCAAAAGGGTGGGGTCGGAAAAACCACAACCGCTGTCAATATGGCCACCGCTCTCGCGGCTATAGGCAAGAAAGTTCTGCTCATTGACCTTGACCCACAGGGCAATGCCAGTACTGGACTAGGGGTGGAGGGTAATGACCGTGACATAACCTCCTATGATATATTGATAAATGAAACATCTATCGAAGAAGCGGCAAAAAAATCCGCTATTCCACGCCTTTACATAATTCCTGCCACAATCGATTTATCGGGCGCTGAGATTGAACTTGTATCGGCTATGCGACGAGAATATAAATTGGCAAATTCGCTCCGCGAAAAAGATTTAACGTATGATTATGTGATAATAGACTGCCCGCCCTCGCTTGGCCTTATCACGCTCAACGCCTTAACAGCAGCCGATTCGGTGCTAATTCCATTGCAATGCGAATTTTATGCGCTTGAGGGACTTAGCCATTTATTGAAAACAATTTCTTTGGTTCAGAATGTGTTAAATCCTGCTTTAAGCATCCATGGCGTCGTTTTGACCATGTATGATCGCCGCAATAAACTGACAGAGCAAATTGAGGCGGATGTACGTGATTATATGGGCGCAGACGTCTATAAGACTGTTATTCCACGGAATGTTCGTGTCAGCGAAGCCCCATCTCACGGCCAGCCCGCCCTTGTATATGATCTAAAATGCCCCGGATCTCAGGCATATATCAAGCTGGCACGCGAATTGATCCGCCGCGAGAAGCAATTTACAGAACCACAAGCCGCATAATTAGTAAAATCGGTATCGTTAGGAGAATTCATCATGAATGCAGCAACCGCTAAGAAAAAAGGCCTTGGCAAAGGTCTTTCTGCTCTCATTCAACAGGAATATAGTCAGGGCGGGCAGGGGAGCAATCCACCTGTCACAGCGGCTCAGCCAGTCGAGGGCTCAAATGCCGCAGGACCACAGCCGCAGACCGGCACACCCTTTTCTTTACCCGTAGATGCTCTGCAGGCAGGCATTTTTCAGCCGCGAACACATTTTTCTGAGGAGTATTTGCATGAGCTCGCCGACTCGATAGAAAAAAACGGCATTATGCAGCCAATTTTGGTGCGTAGAGCACCAGAAAACAGTGATCGCTATGAAATTATCGCCGGTGAGCGCCGCTGGCGGGCAGCCCAATTGGCAAAACTGGAAGTGGTGCCGGTTATTGTTCGTGAGCTTGACGACCAGCAAGCCCTTGAGTTGGCATTGGTAGAGAATATCCAACGTCAAGACCTGAATCCACTCGAAGAGGCCGCGGGATATCAACGGCTTATAGATGAATTTAGCTATACACAGGAAGATCTTGCCGGCACCATCGGAAAAAGCCGTAGCCATATCGCTAATTTATTGCGCTTGCTACAATTACCTAATGAATTGAAAGAGTTAGTTAACAAGCGCGAGCTAAGCATGGGGCATGCACGTGCTCTGCTCAACGCCAAAGAGCCTGAGAAACTCGCAAAAATGGTTATTGATAAACAGCTTAGCGTACGTCAGACGGAAGCGCTGGTGCGCGACGTTGAAGAAGGTGCATCGGGGAGTGCAACGCCAAAAGCGCCACGTAAAAACACGCGCAGCGCCTCTTCCGACCATAAAGACGAAGATATCATTGCACTGGAAGAGTCATTATCATCTAATTTGGGGCTAAAAGTAAGTATTAACGACCATGGCGGGCAGACGGGCACTATTTCTATTAGCTACGAGTCGCTTAGCCAATTGGATGAAGTATTACGCCGATTGAGTGACAGTATCTAAAACGCAAAACGTGAGCTATGCCACGCGCGCCAAGGTACAAATGGCGTGAGCGCACATCAGATTACCATCTAACCCTGTTGTTTTTGCTTGGATTTCTGCTTTTTGAAGTAACTGCATCGCCGAGGCGAGTTTTTGACTCCGCCAGCGCTGCACCTGCCGTGTAAACGCGGGTACTTGCTTGAAGAAAACAGGCGGGCGTAGCGACTTAACTGCCTGAGGCAGTGGCTCACCCTCATCTACACGCATTTGCACCTGCTGCATACGCGTGAAATGACGCTGCAACATACGTATAATCATCACGGCCTGCGCACCTTCGGCAAACAGACGGTCGCAAATATGCATCGCCGCACCGCTATTGCCTTCAGCAATCGCATTACACAAATCATCCAATGTTTTTTCGTTACTTTCACCCACCACGTGCTGTACCGTAGCCAGATCCAACGCAGTCTCATCGCCCAGATAAAGCGATAATTTCTCTAATTCGCTGAGAATAATCATACGGTCACCGCCCAGCTGCTGTGACAGATACTGTGCTACGCCATCCTGCGCCTCAATACCGTAACCAAGCAACGTGTCACGAATCAGATTTTCCAATCCGTAGCCTTCATCTTTGTAACACGCGATGGATGCGCAGGCACTGTGCTTCTCGGCTAATTGACGTAAACTGGAACGCGGCGTTAATTCGCCCGTGTAAAGCAATAGAAAGGTTTGCTCTGTTAGCCCGTCCAGAATTTCTTCCAGCGATTTGCTGAGCTTATCGCCCGCATCGCGCACCATGATCAACCGCGTATCACCGGTAAAACTCATCGCGGCGGCTTCATCATGCAAGCGGGCAGGGTCGTCTTGTAGTTGCTCGTAGGTGAGCTCAATCTTGTTAAACGGGTCTGCCAGATCGGGCAAAATCGCCGAGGCAATCACATCGCTGCGCTGCCGCACCAGACCAGTATCAGGCCCATAGATCAAAGCAGCCCTAAAACGCGCCTGAGGAGCCTTTAGAAGGCTATCTACATCTTTTGGCGCTATCTTCACCTGCCACCTCTTATTCTGCTCTAGATTGCGAAAAAAAGCCGCTTAAACGCAAACGGAAATCTTCTGCCAGTGCCTTCACGCCACGCTCGGATGCGTCGCTACGTGCCACATAAGTGGCGAAGTCTTCCTGCTCGGACACATTAAAGCTGCTGATGCGGCGTACCGTATCCTTGTAAATCACCTGATTATCACTCAAGCGGCGCAGCACAAATGGCGATTTCAACTCGATACTGTAACGCGCCACTGTCCCATCACGCTCAATAGCAATCGGGATATAATTTACCGCCAGTTTCACTTCCAGCAAATAGCGCTTTTCTGCCGGGCGATGTTCGGGATTAAAATAATCCTCCAGCTCCGCTTCCAATAACGCGCCATTGCGGCCGGGTGGTGCAATCACATCGATCTGGGTCAGCTCGGTGCGGGTGTTATAACGCTCGCTATACACAGGCGTAAAACCACACGCCGCGAGGCTTAGCAGGCTTATGATCACCACGAGCTGCCGCATCTAGGCCGCCACTATGTTGACAATTTTATTCGGCACCACAATCACCTTGCGGATCGTCTTACCATCAATCAATGGCTGCACTTTCTCATGCCCCATTGCGGCTTGTTCTGCGGCTTCCTTAGGCATATCACGCTGAACATCCAATGTTGCTCGCAATTTGCCATTCACTTGCACCGCAATAGTGACGGTATTATCAACCAGCAAATGTTCATTCACTGTCGGCCATGGCTGATCGCATAACAGGCTTTCATGGCCGAGCTGCGCCCAGCCTTCTTCACAGATATGCGGCATAATAGGCGCAAACAGAATCAGCACCGTCTCTAACACTTCACGGTAGACCGCATAGTCAGCCTCTGTCTGCAACGGCATTTGCCCCAGCTGATTCGTCAACTCACGCAAGCGTGCTACTGCTTTATTAAAATGGAACGCCTCAATATCCTCACTCACCGCGGCTATCGCCCGGTGGCAGGCTTTGCGAATCTCAAGATACTCTGGTGTATCAAGGGCAGGGGCGGCGGGTGCTGTTTTCAACGCATCCAACGGCTCCATAATCAGGCGCCATAAGCGGCTTACATAACGCCACGCACCATCTACGCCCGCCTCGGTCCATTCCAGATCGCGCTCCGGCGGGCTATCCGACATCATGAACAAACGCGCCGTATCCGCACCATAGCCTTCGATGATATGGCGCGGGTCAACCGTGTTCTTCTTCGATTTACTCATTTTTTCCGAACGGCCAATGGTCACCGGTTTACCATCCGTAGTAACGGGGTTGCCCTTATCATCACGGGTTACGTCATCCGGATAGAGCCATGCATCGTCACTGTCTTTATAGGTTTCATGGCAAATCATGCCTTGCGTCATCAAGGCTTTGAAGGGCTCTTTACAACCAATAATCCCACAATCATGTAAAGCGCGCGTGAAGAAACGCGCATATAGCAAGTGCAGTACGGCATGTTCTACACCGCCGATATATTGGTCAACGGGCAACCAATAGTCGGTGTCCTCCTTATGCACCCCGTCACGCGAAGCAAAGCGTGCAAAATACCATGAGGACTCAAAGAACGTATCGAACGTATCGGTTTCGCGTTGTGCAGGCTTGCCACAGGACGGGCAGTCCACATGCTTCCAGCTTGGGTGATGATGCAGCGGGTTGCCCGGCTTATCAAAACTGACATCTTTGGGCAGTTCAACAGGCAATTGATCCTCTGGCACTGGCACAGCACCACACGCATCGCAATAAATAATCGGAATAGGGCAGCCCCAGTAACGCTGACGCGACACTCCCCAATCACGCAAACGGTAATTGGTTTTGCGGGTGCCTATGCCTTTCTCTTCCAGTCGCGCAATGGCTTTATCCTTGGCTTCATCTACGCCCAGCCCATTAAGAAAATCAGAATGCACCAGCATCCCATCGCCGGTATACGCCTCATCTGCAACGGTAAAGGATGCGTCGCCTTCGGGTGCTACCACAGGCAGCACATCCAGCCCGTATTTGCGGGCAAAGTCCAAATCACGCTGGTCATGTGCCGGACAGGCAAAAATCGCGCCTGTGCCATATTCCATCAGAACAAAATTCGCAATATAAAGTGGGCGCACCGCACCCGTGAAGGGGTGCACCACTTTCAGCCCCGTATCGAAGCCTTTTTTCTCAGCTGTTTCGATCGCCTCTTCGCTGGTGCCCATGCGGCCGCATTCTTCAATAAATGCCTGCATATCCGCGTTGCTGGCAGCGAGTTCGGTTGCCAATGGGTGGTTGGCAGAAATCGCCGCAAATGACATGCCAAACAATGTATCGGGACGGGTGGTATAAACCTCCAATGTGTCCTCACGCCCTTCAATGGTGAAATGAATGCTCGCCCCATAGGACTTGCCAATCCATTTCTCCTGCATAATGCGCACCTTCTCAGGCCAACCCTTGAGCTCATCCAGCCCGGCCAGCAGATCATCTGCATAATCGGTAATTTTCAGGAACCATTGCGACAGTTTCTTGCGCTCTACCAATGCCCCTGAGCGCCAGCCACGGCCATCAATCACTTGCTCATTGGCCAGCACTGTATTGTCTACCGGATCCCAGTTAACCATCGCTTCCTTACGGTAAGCCAGACCCTTCTTCAGAAACTCTATAAAGAAGCGCTGCTCGTGCTTATAATAATCTGCATCACAGGTCGCAATCTCACGTCGCCAGTCATACGACAGACCGATCGATTTCAACTGCTCGCGCATGGTCTCAATATTTTTATAAGTCCACTCACCCGGGTGCACCTTGTTCTGAATAGCCGCATTCTCCGCCGGCAGTCCAAATGCGTCCCAGCCCATGGGGTGCAACACATTATAGCCCTTAGCACGCCGGTAGCGCGCTACCACGTCGCCCAGTGTGTAGTTGCGAACATGCCCCATATGGATGTTGCCCGACGGGTAGGGGAACATCTCAAGCACATAGTAAGGCTCTTTATCGGATTGTTCTGCGGCAAATACATGCTGGTCCTGCCATGCTATTTGCCACTTCGCTTCGGTCTCACGGCTGTTATAACGCGGAATATCGCGGGTCATTGCTGTTTATTCCCCCGCCTGCTTCACACGCAGCTGGCGTGCGCGTGTGAGAATCGTATCTTCCAGCTTGCGCTCTAAGCTTTTATCCACCTCGACATCACGCCACGCGCCTGTCTGATCAAGCCGTTGCTTGAATAGTGAGATTTTCACACCATCCGCGCGCAATTGGCGGTCAAGAATCATCGCGGTGATCTTGAAGCGTTCGCCGCGCGCATTCGGATCTTCATACCAGTCTGTGATAATCACCCCGCCAAACGGGTCAGCATTGGTGAAAGGCATAAAGGCCAGTGTGTCCAATGTCGCGCGCCACAAAAACGCATTTACACCCAGCGGGTTTGCACCTGCGTCTTTGGCCGCATCATTGCCACCGCCAAGGCTGAGGCCAGCTTCACCGGTTAATTTACCACGATTGTCCCGACGGTCCAATTCATCGCGTTGCGGATAGGATTGCTCGGCATCCGTTTCCACCACACCACACGCTGTTAAAGCACAGCAAGCTAACACTAAAAATATACGCTTCATGATCTACTTATTTTGAATAATAAAAAAGGCGACGCTAAAGTAGCGCCGCCTTCTTTAATTCTCAAGACGTTTCTAAATTAGAACGCCAGTTGGGTACCAACCAAGAATACAGTACCGTCGTTGTCGGTACCACCAGCAGCGGCAGCATCGAACTCGAACAGGCTCAGTTCTGCATATGGAGTCAGACCAGGAGCCAGTTTGTAATCAGCACCGAATACCAGGTTTTCGAACTCGTTGTCGCCAGCGGCGGTTTCGTAGCTCGAATCCAACCAGGTCACCGAAGCGCCGAACGGACCGAAGTCGTATGCAGCACCCAGGGTGTAGTAGTCGTTTTCGTCCAGGCTAGAACCGTTAGCTTGCAGGCTGTCATCCCAGTCTGCATACGAAGCAGCCAGTTGCAGACCCGAGAACTCAACCAGAGCACCCAGATTCCATGCACCCAGATCTTCTACAGTGCTGTCACCGTCGCCCCATTTGTAAGCGCCCGACAGACCCAGACCTACGTTCTCGTAGTCACCTTCCCAAGCCAGAGCCAGGTCGAAGATGTCGCCAGCCGAAGTGCCAACGTCGCTACGAGTTACAGTTTGACCACGATCGGTTGCATCTGGAGCATAGCTCAGACCCAGTTGGAAACCGCTCATACGTGGCGAGTAGTAGGTGATTTTGTTGTTGTTCTCGGTGGTTTCGCTACCGATAGCGGTAACTGCACCGTGATCAACTGGCAACGAAGGAGTGGTGATGTAACCAGCACCGCCCGGAGTAGTATTACCGGTACCGGTGAAGAAACGCCAGTCACCGTCGATACCACCAGTAGCACGTGCGATATCAGCAGCGTCTACAGCCATGGTTTCAGCAGCGCCTTCGTTCGAACCCAGTTCGAAACGACCGAAGTTGCCGTCCAGGTATACATATGTACGAGCAGCGTTTACGCCTTCGCCATCTGCATCACCGGTAACGTCAGCTTCCAGATCGATTACAGCACCGTAGCCCAGACCAGCGTCAGACTTACCGTCTACACGCAGGCTAACTTCGGTGTCGTTGCGGAAGCCATAGTCACGAAGACCAGCATCCAGATCGTCATCAGCATAACCAGCTTGGAAGTCGATGAAACCGCCAACGGTTACTTTAGGAGTCTCAGCAGCAGCAGCAGACGCAATGAATGCCGCACCTACGAGTCCAGTTGTACCAAGAAGTAATTTTTTCATAGTCAAAAACCCTTTATAGTTCAAGCTCTTAAAAAGTTGACTTAGTTAAACAAGGTGCACATGCGTCATGCCTTGTGCTCCACGAGGTATTTATGATGAAAGCCGAGCCTTGCGCAAGCTGCGTCCAAAGCAAAAACCCAATTGCCACGGCTTTTTAACCTCCATGTTGCACAATTGTCACAAGCTAAATTGCCCATGGCGCTTCTCACTTGCCAATTCAGTGTAAGCCCGCTAAAGCCCGTTCTATGGGTAACGAAAACACATCAGCCACTATCGCGGAGCAATATGCTTTTTTGCAATCACGCCTAACGCGTGTCAGCGAGGATTCACATCTAAGCAACACCCCGCCTCACATTATTGCCGTTAGCAAGAAACAACCTGAAGCGCGCATTGAAAAGGCGTTGGCGTGTGGCATACGCCATTTTGGAGAGAACCGCGTGCAGGAAGCGCAGAGCCGCTGGCAACCACGCAAGGCGGATTACCCAGACCTCACATTGCATTTAATTGGACCACTACAATCCAACAAAGCGGCGGAGGCGGTCACATTATTTGACGTGATCCATAGTGTGGATCGGAAAAAGATCGCGGATGCTTTGGCGAAAGAAATGCAAAAACAAGACAAGCACGTGCCATGCTTCGTACAGGTGAATACGGGTAACGAGTCACAAAAAAGTGGCGTTAGCCCTGAAGAGGCGGAAGATTTTGTGCGTTATTGCGTGCAGGAGGCGGGTTTGAATATTATCGGTTTGATG
>PBPD01000166.1 GCA_002725445.1 Rickettsiales bacterium | reverse complement strand
CGTGCCGTTCGATAATGCACCACCGGTGACGGTCTCGGTCACTGTGGCGGCGGCGCCAGTGAGGTCCAGCACGCTGCCGGGCTGCCGCCCCTGAATAATCAGGTTATTGCCCTGCACTTCGTACTCCAGCTGATTCAGGACAAAATTGTCAGTCGTGCTGTAATTCTCGATCACGTTGACGGCGTTTTGCAATGTCTCTTCGGTAGTAGCGCCAATCTGGATATCTTCCGGATTGGCAGGCGCATTACGAAACCGGAAATTGATCGTGCCGCCATTACCATCATCAATGCGCAACTCGTTATTGTCATTGATGCTGCCAAACACATTCAACACCGTTTCGGACGTGGTTTGCGATAGATCCGTTACCAGACTGTCGCCCACCGTGCCGCTAATGCTGGTATCTCCAATAGAGAAACCGTTATCCGCTCCGTTTTGCAGGCTGAACACGTTAGCAATGCTGGTGCTAGCGCCTGCGGTTACAAAACTGGCGGTAGAGCTGGCCTGATCTATCAGATATTGATTGCCCAGCGTGCCGCCCGTGCGCTGCGTGATTTGCAGGCTATTGCCAACGGCCTGATAGCTGGCACCAGAAACGGCCAGATCGCTACTGCCACTGACCGCATCGGCAAGATTGCTGACCGAATCGGCAGTGGTGCCGCCTGCGTTGAAATCAACCCCTTCGGTGAAGGTGACGCCATTCAGCTCGATCGTTTGCCCCGCACCAATATTTGCGGTGAAGGTGAGGGTGCCACTGGCCTGTGTGCCATTGCTGTTAACGGGAGTGATGGTGTTGTCCTGACGTACACTGCCATCGATAAGCGATACACCATTGAAATTGGTCGAATCGGCAATTTGGTCTATCGAGCTGCGTAACTGCTGAAATTCAAGGTCCAGCAAGCCACGTTCATTAGCAGTAAGGCTGCCCGAATTGGCTTGCACCGCAATGGTGCGCATTTCATCGAGAATATCCGATATCTCGCTGAGGCCACCATAGGCAACCTGTAGCAGGCTATCAGCCTGTGTGGAATTTTGTAGCCCCTGGCGAAACCCTGCTATCTGGGTTTGCAAACGGCTTGAAATAGTCAGCGCAGCGACATCGTCGCCTGCACGAAAAAGCCTGTCGCCAGAAGAAAGTCTGTAAGTGGAAGATTGGATTTGTTGGGTAGCCTCATTAAGGCCGTACAACGCCAGCGATCCTATCGCCGACTGCGATAAAGAAGGTAGAATCATCGTCTAGTTACCTACTCAGGGAGGGCGTCATCTACGTGACTACGCGGCCTACATGTTATATCCTGTCGACCAGCATACTTTGTGGTCGCCGCATCTTGCTTAGGTATATGTAGTATATACCAGTTTCTTTTCGAGTTCAATTTCCGAGTAAAATCAGCCGTTTTCTGCGGGTAAGAGGAGTGCTGGCTTAGCCTACTACTAATGGTTTTTTAATGGGCTGGCTTTTACATTGCAGACTCTTTACAAGAGGAATCATGATTAAAACACTTAAATGGATTGGCATCAGCTTAGTATGCCTTGTGGTGCTTTTGGTGGCGGGCGCGTTTGCGGCTATCCAATTGCTGGATGCGGAATATTATAAGAATGTACTGCAAAAAACGGTGGAAGCGCAGACAGGGCGCACGCTGGAAATTAAGGGCGATGTGGAAGCTAATCTCGGCTTTACCCCTGCCTTTACTATTTATGACGCTAGTCTTACCAACCCTGACTGGGCGAGCTCGGATCACCTGATCACGGCGCAATCGGTGCGTGTTGGCTTGCAATTATTGCCCCTGATTCGCAAGAATGTAGTCATCGATTATGTTGATCTGGAAGGTGCAACACTGGCGCTGGAAACCTCAAAATCAGGCAAAAAGAGCTGGGAGTTTGAAAAGCCAGAAGACGGCGCGGAAGCCAAAACCGAAGATAAGAATGGCGCGGAGAAAGAAGCAGTTGTTGTAGAAAACGACGCAGGGGAAGAGGTGGAAACCTCGACCATTAGCGACACGGTGCGCAGCATATTGGTAAAAAACTCTACTATTGTTTACCACCCTTATGGTGACCAAAAGCGTAGTTTCGCCGTTTCTGAATTCTCTGTTGGCTCTATTACCGAAGCCAGTATCGAGAATATCGAATTTAATTTCGTGCTAAACGAAGTGGCGCGCACAAGCGGCACGGCTTCGTATGAAGATGAAACATTGCACATTGATGCACGTACAGCAGGCAATGGCGCGAGCTATATCACTTTACAAGGCACGGTCGCAGACATACCCGATAACGGAGATGCAGACCTGCAGCTTAACGCGGAGTTGGTGGATGGCAGCTTATTACGTGCCTTCACGGCAGAGGCTCCTTCGCTGGATAAGCCAGTATCGCTGAGTGCACATGTGGGGGGTAGTCTGGAGGCAATCCAGCTGACTAATCTTAAACTGGCCTATGATAATCAGGCATTAACAGGTAATGCATCGCTGCGTTTGAATAAGAAAGTGCCCTATCTGCAGGCTGATCTTAAAGGTGGTACCATTAAGCTGGCGGTCGGTGGTAATGCTGCGCCAGCGCCGCAAGAGTCAACGGCGCCTGCAAAGCCAGATGACGAAACCCGTGTGATTCCCAACGCACCGTTGCCGAAAGCCTGGATGAAAGCGTTGAATGCCGACATCACTTTGGCGGTTGCCAAGCTGGTTCTACCTAAAACGTCGCTGGAGAATATTGAGGCGCAAGCTACATTGCGTGATGGCACGCTGCGCGTCGACCCGTTCGGTATGAATACCAGCAAGGGCTGGGTTAATGGCAATGTCGTCATGGACGCCAACGCCAATAGTATGGCGATTCTGCTGGATGCCAAAGATGTAAACATCAATGACCTGCTGCAACAAACCACAGGTGAATCGCGTATGCAAAAGGGCACCGCCAAGCTGCATATCGATGCAACGGGCTATGGCGATAATCTGTATCGCTGGCTCGACAGTGCCGAGGGGGAAGTAGCCTTGGTGCTCAACAATGCCGAATTTGATGTGCCGTCTGGCCTAACCGCAGGCATCAATTTTGTCGATGCATTGCGCGGCAATACAGGCAATGAAGATGTGGGTGTGTCCTGCTTTGTGAGCACGTTCCAGCTGGAAAACGGCATCGCGAAATCCAAAGCGATTGTATTCGATACACCAGGCGCTCGCGTATCTGGTAACGGGGTGTTGAATTTGAGTCAGGAAACCATGAACATTACGCTTAAAGCCCGTTCGGATTTTATCGGCACGGCCGATTTTGTGCCGCCGCTTCTGTTGCGTGGTCGGTGGGTTAATCCGCAAGTGATTCTGGATCCTGCCGGTACATTGCTGGGTATTGGTAAAGTCATTCTGGGTACGGCTTCCGGTGTTGGGCTGGTGGCCATAGTCGGCGACAAAACGCTTACCAAGCTGGGCGTAACTGACAGTGATATTTCATGCCTAGAAGGGGTGGCATCAGGCACAGATACGGGGACAGAAGCCGAAGAAAAACCTGCACCTTCGACTCCGCAGGAAGCAGTGAAGCAAGATATGAAGAATGCCGAAAATGCTATCCGCAAAGAGCGTGATGCAGCTAAGCAAGAGCTGAAGAAAATCGAAGACGATGTGCGGGCGATCCGCGACAACGTGAAAGGTATATTTAAGAAAAAATAGTGTGAACTTAGGTCTAACGCTCAGGCGATGCCGGGGCGGTGCCAATGCTATTGGCCACCGTATTCACTAATGTGTCCAGCGTGCCTTCTTCGCCGAGTTCCACTTCCTGTGCGCCCAATGTCTGTGCAATGTCTTCTGGCAATTCGATCTGATCAAATTCCATAGTTTGGAAAGCAGCTTGAGCAGCAGCCTTTTCTTGTTCGGTGACGCCTAACGTGCTCATGGCCTGCACCAGCGTACCTATTTGCTGCATGGGCTGCGCATCTTCGCTTTGCAGCGAGCCGGCCATGCTCAGAATTTGTGTGATGAGCGTATCAGCCAGTTCAGGGTTGGTTTCGCGGAAATCTTCCAGAATTTCAATATTGGTGCGCGTGCCATCATCCGACACAGTCAGCAGAAACGTTTCGATTGCCTCACGGTTCTCGGCCAGCTGCACTTTTTGCTCGTCATTCAGCATTTCGCTTTCTGGCGCGAGCAGGCTTTGCATTAGCGCATCTACTTTTTCGGCCGGGGTAAGATTGTTTGAAATCGACTCTACGGTAACCGGTTCACCTGCACGCAGGCTTTCCGCAATAGCGCCCAGTACCGCGTCATTTTGTGCAATGCTGGTGCGTTGATTCATCAGATTTTCTAATTGCTCGGGGTCTTGCACCAATGTAGGCAACACCACCTCGGCCGCGCGATCATCGGTGAGGATGTAACGCAGCGTAGCAGGGCTGAATAATTGCTCTTGCAGGTCGCCAAAACCGTTCAATTGGTCGCCATCAATGCCGGCAGCGGCCAGAATACCATCCAGAATGTCACGGTTGGCGGGATCGGTCATGGCAATAGCTAGATCGCGAGGCATGCCTACGTCATTTTCCAATTCGCGTACCATACGCTGGCGAATGCCGTCATTATTGTCGGCCAGACGCATCATGTCATCGATACTGTCAATCGGCTCTAATTTACGGTCTTCGGGTAAGAAAAGATTGAGAAAAATTGACACGATATTATACATGCCAACCCCTTCAAAGCCCATGCGCTCAAACAGCATGCCTGACAGCCAGTCCTGACGACGGGCCGCTTCGGCTGGGTCTTCCGGGTTCATATACTGAGCCCCGAAATAACCTGCTGCAGGTGCAGCGACAAGCATTGAAAGTAAAAACCACATAATGTTTCCTCAACCTATACCCTAGCAAACCTATGTTACAGCTTGATGACGAATAGGCCATAAAACCGTTATTTATTACGGAAATAGCGCTTATTCTGCCGATAATAGCGTAAAAAATGCCATATGCGGCGCATTCCCCAGCGTGCAGGCTGCAATTTCAGCTCATAAACGCGGCCTGTGCGCTGCGCAATGGCGTGCTTGTTGGCCTCAATGACCTGGCCATAATACATGACATAGAGTTTTGGCCAGGCGGCGCGTGTGGTGGCATGCCCCCATTTGACTGCCTGTTGCGGCACGCGTGCCAGTGCTTCAATACAAATGATGGCTTCTTCTTCGCGTGGGTCAGGGCGGCGGTATGCATCGGCGTCGGGCGCAAGGTTAAACAGCATGTCGGCTACGCACAGGCTCATATTGGTGCCCAGATCGGTAGAGGGGTAGAGGCGCGTTGGAAACTGCCCGATGAAATGCGAGCGCAGCCGTAGCCGGTGCAGGCCAACCAGCGCGCGCCACAAAAGGGTAAGCGTGAAATACCATAGCCAGATCGGCGAGCCTTTGCGTTTTTCGGCGAAGAAATGTTTTGCTTTCTCAAAGCGTGCTAAGCGGTAAATGCCGCATCGATGCATCTGCTGCATAAGCGCTTGCACATGCTGCAAATCCTGCTCGCGATTTTGACGCATCTCAGGCTTGGCGCGTAATGGGCCAAGCGTGGCCGAATGCCTGCCTACCAGCTGCCCGCGTGCATTGCGTAATATATCGGCATAATGCCCCAATTCCTGCCCGGCAATTACCAGCAATCGCGCCATGGCAGGAAAACCATCGGTGGTGTGGGTTTTGTTGTCGCCACTCACAAACGGATTGCCTGCGCACGACACATAGACCGCCGTGCCATCGCCGCTGATGGATTGCAGGCCACCACTCTGGCCAACATCTTCCCAAAAATGCATGGCCATCAAATCGCCTACTGTGTGGGAATAAGACACAAACACATCTACCTGCTCAATCAGCAATAATTGCATGACGGCAGGGTGCGCTGCCTGCACCACCAGCCGCGCAATCTGCATCTCACGTTTTTCTTCCACCTGCTTGCTGGGCGGAATTTTGCTGCGCAGCCGTTCAACCACTTCGTCTATGCCGGCTTCGCCATGGGCGGGCGGAATGGTTTGCGCAATGCGTTCACGTGTGCGGGTATAAAGCGCCGGGTCATTCAGTTCGCGCCAACTGAAGGTTTTGTCGAAGTCAGGGCCAGAATAAGGCACAAAATTGCGCACCGTGTCGGCATGAATACGCAGCTTGCCCGATCGCACCAATTGCTGCGCTAACTGTTCCAGCACCGGCGGCATATCGACTGCGTCGATAGCGGGGCGGAACGATAATATGTGATATTCATTCGACATGGGCGCATCCTAGCATTCAGCGCGTATTACGCCTATGGCTATTCGTGGAATTCTTCACGCTCGGGGATCCGGGTAAAGGCAATCTTGGTGCCCGCAAACGGGTGGTCATTTTGTGGCAAGAAGCCCATCACCACTGTGTCGCGCCCATATTTGGCATTCAGCGTATCCATCGCCACAGATGCCTGCTCGCGTCGTTGGGTGCTATCATCTTCCTGATCAAACAGGTCCGGTTGGCGCGCACCCTGAGGAATCAGTCCATGCAGGGTGATCGACACTTTTTTCACGCGTCGGCCCTGATTATGTTGCATGATCGCCTCCCAGCTTTCGCGTAGTACAGATTTGAGCGCGACATTGTCGCAGGCATGGCGGAAGCGTGCATCCACATGCAGACGGTCGCCATATTCCTGCCGAATGCTCACATCCATCGCACCTGCCAGATAGCCCAGCCGCCGCAACCGGCTGGCCGCTTTCAGCAAGAGCCGTTGTGCCACCACATAGGCCTTGTTAGGCGGTCGCCATTCGGGGCTGAGCATGTGGCTATGCCCCACCGTGCGGCGCTGCGTTTCCTGATCGGGCAATTGCACGCCATGCAGCGCATACCAGAAACGTTCGCCGCCGACACTGCCCCAAATGCGACGCATATGTTTTGGCTCCAATGCAAATAGCTGCTCTACCGTATGAATGCCGTGGCGGTGCAGACGGCGCAAATAGCCTTTCGAAATGCCTGTCAGATCGGTCAGATCAAAATGATGAATACGCGCAGGTAACTCTTCGGGGCGCAGCACAATCAGCCCGTCGGGCTTTTGCATTTCGGTGGCGATTTTGG
>PBPD01000165.1 GCA_002725445.1 Rickettsiales bacterium | reverse complement strand
TTAGGCGGCATGAAGGCATAAGCAAAGCGTTCCTGCAACTCCGCTAGCGTCTGCGCATCAGCAAACACCGGAATAGCTGCATTCTTATGAAAATTAAACGATCGCACATCGTCAATCCCGTGCACATGGTCAGCATGGGCGTGCGTATAAATAATCGCATCTACCGATTGAATATTATGCCGCAATGCCTGCATTCTAATATCTGGTGGCGTATCCACCAATATACGCAGCCCGTTCACCTCTATAAGAATGGATACACGAGTACGCTTGTTTTTAGGGTTATCTGACGCACAGACAGCGCAGTCACAGCCAATGAGCGGCACACCGCCCGATGCGCCGCAACCAAGTATGGTTACGCGCATGGCTCCACTGCGTCGCGTTTTGCTTTATCAAACAGGGTGAAAAAATTATCTGTTGTGATTCGTGCAACTTCCTCGAGCGGAACTTCCTTCATTTCTGCCAGGAATTCCGCGGTATGACGGGTAAACGCTGGCTCATTAGGCTTTCCGCGGTGCGGCACCGGCGCCAAATAAGGCGCATCTGTCTCTACCAACAAGTCTTTCAGATCAATATGCGATACAGCATCGCGCAACTGGTCTGACTTTTTGAATGTCAGAATGCCAGAAAGCGAGATTAGAAAGCCTATTTCAAGTGATTTATCAGCAAGATATTTGGTAGAGCTAAAGCAATGGATTAAGCCCCTGAAAGCGCCTTTCTCATATTCCTCATGGAGTATATTGACCGTGTCTTCATCCGCATCACGGCTATGGACAATCAACGGAAGCCCGGTTATGCGTGAGGCCTCAATATGGCGGCGGAACAATATTTGCTGCGCTTCGCGTGGGCTATGTTCGTAAAAGTAATCCAAGCCGGTTTCGCCGATACCAATGACTTTAGGGTGCTTAGCACGCTCTACCAGCTCATCTACCGTCACATCCTGATGATGCTCTGCCTCGTGCGGATGAATACCAATCGAGGCATAAATCGGCGCATGCGTATCGGCGAGCTTAATCACCTGATCAAAATCGCTGCGCTTGGTACTAATGGTCTGCATCAGCTTGATATCATTCGCTTCTGCACGTGCGATAACCGCCTCAATATCCTCAAATTCGGGGTAATTCAGATGGCAGTGAGAGTCTACTAACATCATATTAAGCCGCCTCTCCCTGCTCCTGAAAACGTGGGAACACCCCTTCTGGCGCAGGCAGTGGTGTGCCGGGCTTCAGAGCAAATTCGGTTGTCAGATGCTTGAACTGGCGCTCATCGGGCGACACAGCCAACTGGTCCAGCAAACGCGTAGCGGCATGTGGCACAAATGGCTGCAGCATGATAGCGATGCAACGGATCGCTTCCGCCAGATGGTATAAGGTCGCTTCCATGCGCGGTGGATTCTCTTTCTTTTGCTTCCACGGCGCTTGCTCATCGATATATTCGTTGGCACGCGATGCCATACCCAGAATATCGGCCAGCACTTCATGGAAACGGCAGCGCAACATCGCATCGCGCGCCTCATCCGAGGTCACATCCCGCGTCACCTGCACCAGATCCAGCAGGGTTTCATCCTCTTTGGTCAAATGCTCGGCGTGCGGCGTTGGCACCACACCGCCACAATTTTTCTGAATCATAGACAATGTGCGTTGCGCTAAGTTGCCGATATTATTCGCTAAATCACTATTGATGCGATCAATTAACGCCTGACGTGAGAAATTACCATCATTGCCAAACGGCACTTCGCGCAGCAAGAAGTAACGCGTCTGATCCAGCCCGTATTTTTCCACCAGATGCGTAGGCGCGACTACATTGCCGAGCGATTTCGACATTTTTTCGCCTTCAATCGTCCACCAGCCATGCGCGAATACACGCAACGGAAGCTCCAGCCCCGCAGACATCAGGAATGCAGGCCAGTAAACGGTGTGGAAGCGCAGAATATCCTTACCCACCATATGCATAGCTGGCCAGTATTTCTTGTATGATTCGGCCTCTGTGTCCGGATAGCCAATGGCTGCGAGATAGTTGGTGAGCGCGTCCAGCCACACATAAATGATGTGATCCTCATCGCCCGGCACAGGCACACCCCACGAAAAGGTAGTGCGCGAAATAGACAAATCTTTCAGCCCACCTTTTACAAAACTCATTACCTCGTTGCGGCGACTGGCGGGCAAGATAGCATCAGGATTATTCTCGTAAAATGCGATGAGCTGGTCCTGATATTTTGACAGGCGGAAGAAATAGCTTGGCTCTTCTACCCATTCCACCTCGGCGCCAGTGGGCGCTTTGCCGTCTATCAGCTCGGATTCCGCGTAAAACGCTTCGTCACGCACCGAATACCAGCCGGCATAGCTACCAAGATAGATATCGTCATTGGCTTTCAGCTTCTCCCACAACGCTTGTGCCGCTTTGGTGTGACGCTCCTCGGTGGTGCGGATAAAGTCATCATTGGTCAGCTCCAGCACCTCGGTCAACTCACGAAAATGCTCGGCCACCTCATCCACAAATGCCTGCGGCGGCACGCCTGCTTTATCAGCTGATTTTTCTACCTTTTGGCCATGCTCGTCTGTGCCAGTGACAAATTTGACGTCATACCCATCCAGTCGCAGATAGCGTGCCAGCGCATCGCATGCAATCGACGTGTAGGCATGCCCCAGATGCGGCTTGTCGTTCACATAGTAAATGGGTGTGGTGATATAAAAGCTTTTGCTCATGTCGTTCCTATTTTTAACGCCTGTCCGCTCATCGCCTGCAGCACAAGTTGAACGGTTTGTTTTTTATCTAAATTAATCGCATCGGTTTGCTGCAACAAGCCCCGCGCCTGATCATACAAACCAAGCCATGCATCGACGGGCTGTTTCTGCAATGCGTCTTGCCATACTTCGCGCTCACCCGCAACAATTTCGTCATCAAGCGCATTATTGGCTGCACATAGCAAGCGCCCCATAGCCACCTGCCATAATTGCTGCCACATTATCCAATTGGCAGGATGTTTTTTATCCGTCACTTTGTCGGCAAAGCTGCTGATGGCCTTAGCGCGTGCGCTGCTATCTTCCTGCAGCACATCGACCATTTTACCATACAGCTTGACCGCGCCATGCTGATGCAGATCGAGCGCAGCACCCGGCGCACCGGAGGTGAGACTGTAAAGTGAGGCTAACTCCTTCTCTTTCACACCGGCATCCGCATACTGAATCACCTTGGAGAAAGTTTCAAAGCTCAACGGCTGCATCCGCATCACACGGCAGCGTGAGCGGATGGTCGGCAAGCAGCGGCCTATATTATGCGCCAACAAGATGAGCAATGTGTTGCGGGGTGGTTCTTCAATCACTTTCAAAAGCGAGTTAGCGGCACTCACATTCAACGCGTCGGCACTGTCTACAATAACCACACGCCAACCGCTTTCCGCGGCTGTGAGAGACAAAAACCCACTCACCTTGCGCGCATCATCCACCAGAATATCACTGCGCACTGCGCCTTTGCGCTTGTCGAATTGCGGTTCCAGCACCATCAGATCGCCATGTGAATTGGCGGCCACGCGCTTAAAAACAGGCGATTCTTCACTCACAGACAAATCGGCAGGGCCAAACAATGCATCCCCCCCTCCCTCGCCATCGCTCAAGACAAAGCGCGCCAGACGGTAGGCCAGTGTGGCCTTGCCTACCCCTTTAGGGCCGGATAGCAGCAACGCATGCGGCAATCGCTTTTGTTCAAACGCTTGCAATAATTGCGTTTCCAGCGCTTCGTGGCCGAAGAGCGCATGGTTTTGCTGTGGCAGCAGAATTGAGGTCATAAAATTACAGCTCGCTTGGTGTCAGCTGCATATTAAAGCGTGTGTTGAGAATGTCGAGAATTGACTTATGCACCTGCTGTGGGTTCTGGCTGGCATCCACCACATAACAACGCTCTGGCTCATGCTCAGCAATGCGCAGAAACCCTTCCCGCACCGCTTCGTGAAACGCTATATCCATTGACTCAAAGCGGGTTTCGTCGCCACTGCGTTCCTGCGTGCGCGCCAAGCCTTGCTGCGGGTCAATATCGAGCACAAACGTAACATCGGGTTTATTGTTGCCTAGCAAATGCGCATAAAGCTGTTTCAACCATTGGTCGCCCACCGCTTTGCTGATGCCCTGATAGACGCGTGTGGAGTCAAAAAAACGATCACAGATGACCCACTGGCCTTGCTCACGTGCCGGATTAATGCGGTGGGTCATATGGTGATAGCGTGCGGTCATAAACAGCATAGCCTCGCTGACAGGGTCCCAGCGCCCCGGCTCGCCCTTTACCACCAGATCACGCAATTCTTCGCCGCCTTCGGAGCCGCCCGGCTCCCGCGTGAGCAGGTGCGCAACGTTCGCACGGTTTAATGCGTCGGATAGCAGCTTAATCTGTGTACTTTTGCCTGCCCCCTCACCGCCTTCCAGTGTGATAAACGGTGGCAGCATCTACAGGCCTAAACTATGCGCTAGATTCTGTCGTATACGGCCAAAGAAACCAGAGGCTTCCACCGACTCCGCCGCCATCAAAGGCACCGATTTCAGCTCGGTCTCGCCACGTACGAGCCGCAACGTCCCCACATGTGTGCCTGCTTCTATTGGGGCTTGCAACGGCGCATCATAGCTGGCGATATAGCGCAGCTCGTCCTGCCCATTACGCGGCAGGCTCACATGCAAATCTTCTGCAACGCTCAGGCTGACGGTGTCTTTTTCGCCCATCCACACATCGGCCGTATCCACCTGCGTCCCTGCATCTGCCAATTGCAAGGCAACAAAGTCGCGGAACCCATGCTGCAGCAAGCGCTCACCCTCATCCATACGGGCGGTCTCGCTGTCCAGTCCGTTCACAACCAACACCAGGCTGCGCCCGTCCTGATCCGCTGCCAGCGTAATGCCATACCCCGCCACTTCCGTGTGGCCTGTTTTCAACCCATCAACACCAATTCCCTTGCTCAACAGCTTATTGCGGTTGAACTGAGTGATATTGTTGTAGGTGTATTTCTCTTCAGCAAAATAGGGATAGTAATCCGGGAACTCGGTTTTGAGCTTATGACTCAGCAAGTAAAGATCTTCTGCCGTCATGTAGTGCTCATCATCAGGCCAGCCGGTCGAGTTAACAAAATGGCTACCCTTAAGCCCAATTTCCTCGGCCTTCTTATTCATCAGCTCGGCAAAAGCTTTTTCGCTGCCCGCCAAACCTTCCGCAACCACAATACAGGCATCATTGCCCGACTGCACGATAATGCCGCGAATCAGATCTTCAATGCTGACATATTCGTTCACGCGCACGAACATTTTTGAACCGCCCTTGCGCCATGCTTTCTCGCTCACCAAGAACTGGTCATCAAGGCTCAATCCGCCCTGCTTCAAACGCTCAAACAACACATACAGGGTCATCAGCTTGCTCATCGAAGACGGATACATCTTCTCATACGCTGCTTTTTCCAGCAGCACCGTGTTAGTTGAGGTATCAACCAACAACGCTTGTTTCGCAGATGTGTCGAAAGCAATGGCTGCCTGCGCGGCAAACACCCATACAGCACTGGCTCCAAGTAACGTTTTCAGCATTAATTCCCCTTTACAATTTTGGCGTCTGTAATTCCGTATTCCGCGCTACGTTGCACCAGTTCGCGCGCGATTGATTCATTGTAGATTGGCCCCAAACGCACGCGATACAATTCACGTCCGTTCACGTAAAGCGGGGCAATGTCTACCGCTGACAATGCCGACAATTTATTGCCCAGCGAATAGGCGTTATCGCGATCGCCAAATGCCCCGACCTGCACATACAAGGCTGCATCATCCGCAGCGGGTGGCGGGGATGATGCCTGCGCACGCAGCACAGGCGGCTGGGTGCGGGGGGCTGGCTTGCGCGCTTCCGGCATAGCATACGCCCCTGTACGGCGATTTTGCGGTGTGTCGATCACACTGAAAGGATTCGCCCTATACCCTTTGGTTGCAGGAGTGTCAGGCGTGGTATTTTGGTTATAATTATTATAGCCTGAGTCTTTGTAACCCGTTTCTGTCGGCATATTCAGCGGTGGCAACTGCTCGGTTTCAATTACCCGCACATCCGACGCTGGCATCAATTGCGCAGGCGCATCAAACTGCGAACCTGCTGCAGCGATCTGATAGCTGGCAGGCGTATAGCTTGCTTTTTGTACTGCCACCTCACGCACCGACGGCGCAGGCAACTCGGCTATTTCCACCGCGCGGCGCGGTTTTGCCGGCATGGCCTCTGCATATTGCGTGATGGTTTCATCTGGCAACTTCCAGTCTGCTGGCACGCTCTGGTTCAGGCTGGCAATATAGCGGTGTGTGTCTTCAGGCAAATACTCCACCCGCACTTTCGCCACGCCTTGCCCTATCATGCCGAGCGCTTCGGCCGATGCACGTGACAGATCGATAATGCGGTTATGGGCAAAGGGCCCACGGTCATTCACGCGCACCTTAATAGACTTACCCGTTTCCATATGGGTTACTTTCACCATGGACGGCATAGGCAATGTGCGGTGCGCAGCGGTCAGCGCCCATTGGTTAAACTCTTCACCATTAGCGGTTGGGCGGCCATGGAAGTTTGGCCCATACCACGATGCCATTCCTTCTTCGACATAGTCAGGGTCATATTCCGGGGTGTAGCGCTGTCCCATCACACGATAGGCTTTGCCAATTTTGATGGTAGGATGCACCGCCTTGCCTTTGACAAAGCCGGGTGCCTCTGCTGGCACACGCGTGGTGTCGCTAGTGCCACCCCCACCCGAACAAGCGGACAGGCTAAGCAATGCTAGCGCAGAGCAGGTAAGTAATTTTTTCATGCTAGGCTCTCCTTACATTCTTGCGATGCGGTTCGAGAGCGTTCCCACGGCTGTGGCGAAATATTTTGAGCGATTCCACTTTAGCAGAACCTTGTAGTTACCGTAAACCAAATAGGCGTTTTCCTCTTCGGTACCGGGGTAAACCAACGCGGCTTGCAGGTCTGCCTGTGGCAAATTTGTCCCATCCGCGCTACGCACGCCTCTTTGCTGCCATTCAGCCAATGGGCGCATTACGTCTAAACCCGACTGGCCGATATTGGCATTAGCAAGCGTGCTCACCTGACGCCCCCATGTTTCGTCATCATTCCAGCCAGACTGGCTGAGGTAATTAGCAATGGAGGCAAAAATATCTGGCAGGCTGTTCCAAATGTCGCGGCGGCCATCGCCATTATAATCTACGGCATACGCGATAAAACTGGACGGCATAAACTGGCATTGCCCCATAGCGCCAGCCCACGAGCCTTCCATCTCATCCAGTGTGATGTGCCCTTCCTGCAGAATGGTCAAGGCATTCAGCAGCTCTTTGCGGAAAAAGTCGCTACGACGGCCATCATAGGCCAGCGTGGCAAGCGCCTCGATAATAGAGAAATTGCCTGTATAGCCACCATAGTTGGTTTCAATGCCCCATAGCGCCACAATGAAACGCGGCTGCACGCCATATTTCGCGGCGATCTCGTCCAGCAATGGCTTATGTTGGTCATAGAGCTTGCGGCCTTTATCGATACGGGTTTGCGACACGGCGCCGCGCATATACTCGGTGAAGGTTTTGGTGCCTTCTGGTTGCTTGCGATCCAACGCGACAACGCGGTTATTAGGCTCCAGCCCGTCGAAGGCTTCTTCCAGCAATTGCGGCGAGATCCCCTGCCCCAACGCCTGCATTTTGAACTCTTTCACCCACAAGCCAAACGGCATAGCATTATGCGGCTCTTCAGCGTGTGCAACACTGCAAAATGCGATCATTATTACGGCACATATGCGAGAGAATATCGTCATTGGAACTTCCTGTTGTTGTTGCCCCTAGTTATTGCGATTGCGACAACATATTACAAGCATATTTGCTTCGCGATTTACTTTTGCACGCAACCACCTATGCTTAAGGTATGCCTGAGATAATGATAGAGCGCGGCTTACGGCACAATGCGCCTGATTTAGTGAAAGCACAACTGCCGTGCGACACATTGCATGTTGTATGTGACGCCAACACCAAACAGGCGTTGGCCGACGAGCTTGTGCAATGCTTTGACGGGGCTGTGAACTATCGCCTCATCACCCTGCCCCGCAAATTACACGCTACTACCGCCACCACTGACATGCTGCAAAAAGAATGCGCTAATGCGAGCGCCATACTGGCAGTTGGCAGCGGCACCATTAATGATTTGTGCAAATATAGCTCGTATCAATTGGGCATTCCTTACGGGGTGTGGCCAACCGCGCCGTCAATGAACGGTTATGTATCCGCGAATGCATCGCTCAGTCACAACGGGCACAAGACGTCGTATGCCGCGCATCAGCCCGCAGCTGTCTGGTGCGATATTGATGCGCTGAATGCCGCACCGAGGCGCATGGTGCGTGCCGGCCTTGGCGATTCACTCTGCCGCCCCACGGCACAAGCCGACTGGTTGCTCTCGCACCATTTACTTGGCACGCCATACGACCCAACCCCATTCGAGCTGCTTGCCCCTTACGAAGAAGAATTGTTTTTGCATGCAGATAAACTCATCGATGGTGACCCGGCCCTTACCACACTGCTGATGCAAACCTTATTAGCCTCAGGCCAAGGCATGCATGTGGCAGGCAGTAGTGCTCCTGCCAGTCAGGGCGAGCATATGATCGCGCACACTATGGAAATGATTTACGGTTCAGAACAGCTAAACCAGCTGCATGGCGAGCAGATTGGCGTCACCACCCTGACCATGGCGCGCATTCAGCATAAGATGCTGCTTAAACGCCCAACCATTCGGGCAACACATCGCGAGACAGATAAGTTTGTGCGCGTATTTGGCAACCAGTTAGGCCAGACATTGCACGAGACGTATCACCGCAAAGCGCTGGATGATGAGCGGGCATCCGCCATTAACGACAGCTTAGCCACCAGCTGGCCAGAGTTACGCGATCTATTGCAAAGCGTGATGTTGAGCGAGTCAAAACTGGCCGTTGTTTTGCGTAAAGCCCGCGCAAAAATCAGCCCGAGCGATTTGAACTGGAATAATGATCGTTTTGAAAATGCGGTGACGCATGCATATCTATCGCGTGATCGCTTCACCTTTCTGGATCTCGGCGCGATGGATATTGGCAAACGCTACTGGTTTGGCGAATAAAACTTAGCCACGCCCGCGATAAAGAATCGGCGGCACTTCCGGCACCCAGATATTCTTTGGTATTTCGCTGGTTTGATAGAAAATATCAATAGGAATACCGCCGCGCGGATACCAGAACCCTGCGATACGCATCCAGGTAGGCTCTACGGCCTCGGCCAGCTTCTTCACAATCGACACAGTGCAATCCTCGTGAAATGCACCGTGGTTGCGGAAGGAGGTGAGGTATAATTTAAGCGACTTGCTTTCCACGATAAAATAACGCGGCACATAATCAATCACCAGATGAGCAAAGTCAGGCTGGCCCGTCTTTGGGCATAACGAGGTAAACTCAGGGCATGTGAAGCGAATATTATAATCCACATTGCTATGCGGATTTTCCACTCGCTCAATCTGTGCGGTTTCAGGTGAGGTCGGAATCTCGCTCTGGCCGCCAAGTTGCGTCAGCTCTTCATAGCTTGGGGTCTGGTTCATGATGCTTTCTCCATGTAAGGGGCTGGATCGCTTATGCCAGCTTCGGCAAAGCCTTTCAAGCGCAATTGGCACGCATCACATTCGCCACATGCACGCCCTTCCGGGCCGGGGTCATAGCAGCTAAGCGTTTGCGCATAATCAATGCCAAGCGCCGTGCCACGCTGGACAATCTGGCCTTTGGTCAGGTCAATCAGCGGGGTATGAATGCGAATGCGGCGCTTTGCTTCCACGCCGTAAGCCGTGGCAAGGTTGGCCATTTGCTCAT
>PBPD01000164.1 GCA_002725445.1 Rickettsiales bacterium | reverse complement strand
GCACGTATTCGTGAGGTCGCCGAGAAAAACGATGTGCCCATTGTGCGCAACCCGCCATTGGCACGCCTGCTGCATGCAGAGGCTGACATGGATGCCGAAATCCCCCTCACCTATTATAAAGCCGTCGCCGAGGTCATTGGCTATGTCTATAAGCTACAAGGCTACGACCCCAGCGCCGCAATGAATACAAAACCTAAGTAAAACGTTTTCTGGATTGCAATTTCGGCCAAATTTGCGCACAGTACGCGCATGCGCTATTCCGAAGAACAAGAATACTCCGCCAGCGATCTGGATTTTGTAGCCCGCGAAGATACATCCGCGGTGTGGCAAATGGCTGGTATATTTGTAGTTGCCATTGCCCTGACGGTACTGGTCATCATGAATCCTACGTACGTAGGTGGCACCTTCCCGGCTATACTTTTGGTTATCCTGCTGCTGGGTGGTGCGGGTTTTTACAGCTATCTGATTCGCCGCCGCAACCTTGATCTGGTAATGGCGACCGAATTCCAGAATTTGCTGTTCGCATCTGCAGCCAGCATGGGCTCGGAATTCTGTATGTTCATTAAACGTGACGGCACCATCGTCTATAGTGACAATGGTCTGCGCACCATGTTCCCCGATTTTGCCGCCGAAGGTGACCGCGCGCTGGAAGCGTTACTGGCCGAAGGCGATGTATCGCGTGAAGACGCCGATAAGATTTTCCAGTCTCTCACCCGCAATTCGCGCGAACGACTGGTATTCCCCATGCGCGACGGCGAAGGCGCACGCCGCAGCTACATTATCACGATCGACCCGATCAAACGCCCCTCTGGCTTCTTTGTGGTGCGTGGGCGCGAATACGTGGATGCACGTGGCGCGGTCGTTGAATTGCCACCTTTCCTGGATGTGCTCAGTATCGAGAAAATTCAGCACACGCTGGATCACTGCCCGCTTGGCATGTATGTCACCGATCTGGCAGGCCAGATTCTCTACGCCAACCATGAGCTTGACGCCTTGCTTAGCTACCATCAGGGCGAGCTGAGTTCTGGCAACAAAACCCTACGTGATTTGATCTATCAGGTGGGTGACCATCCGATCGGTGAATACGAGCTGGATGATTTCCAAGGCGAAGTGCTACTGCAACGTAAAAATGGCTCCCTATTAAAAACATATCTTAAACAAATCCTTATCCGCGATAACGAAGGTAAGGTGACAGGAAGCACCGGTTATGTCCGAGAATACAGCGCCGACTAATCACGACACCATGTATGACACATCAGCCGATGCTCGCACCGGGCTTCAGCTGATTGATCTGATTGACTATTCGCCCATTGGCATCGTACGGCTGGACGAACAGGGTTTCATCATCGAGCTGAACCATGCCTTCCGCGAGCTGGTAAAAAACAAGCTGCCTGCACCACCCACCAAATTTCTTGAATTGTTGGAGGCGGCAGATCAACCCAAATTCGCCGAAGCGCTGGAAGATGTCTTCCGCGGCACCCCGCGCAAAGACCCGCTATCGCTCACCCTAAACATTCCTGATTACGATGACATCATCATCTCAGCTTATGTAACGCTGATTCCGCCTAGCGAGCTTGGCGCCAAACCTGTGCCTATTTTGCATATTTACGACCAGACTGAGCAGAAAAATCTGGAGATGCGCTTTGCCCACAGCCAAAAGATGCAGGCAATCGGCCAGCTGGCAGGTGGCGTCGCGCACGACTTTAATAACTTGCTGACTGCCATGATCGGTTTCTGCGACCTGCTATTGATGCGTCACCCTGCAGGCGACCCGTCCTTTGCCGACATTATGCAGGTCAAACAGAATGCCAACCGCGCGGCCAACCTTGTGCGCCAATTGCTCGCTTTCTCACGCCGCCAGACATTGCAGCCCAAAGTGCTCGACCTGACCGACGTGCTCGCCGAGCTCTCCAACCTGATCCGCCGCCTTATCGGTGAAAATATTGGGCTGGATATGCAATATGGCCGCGACATTGGCAAGGTGAAGGCCGATCAGGGGCAGCTGGAGCAAGTGATTATCAACCTCGCCGTAAACGCGCGCGATGCGATGAAAGATGGCGGCTCGCTCACCATCCGCACTTCTGACGTGCATGTAGATGCGGCTAACCCTGTGCCTGCCCATTTACACTCGCCTACCGATGAAGAAGTGATAGAAGATGGCGACTATGTCTTGCTGGAAGTACAGGACAGCGGCACAGGCATTCCCGAAGACATTCTGGAAAATATTTTTGAGCCTTTCTTCTCCACCAAAGAAATCGGATCGGGCACCGGTTTGGGGCTTGCCACTGTCTATGGTATCATCAAACAGACGGGTGGATATGTATATGTGGAAACAGAGGTAGATCAGGGCACCACCTTCCACGTCTATCTGAAAAGTTATCAACCCGAAGAAAGTAAGGAGGGCGCTGATATGCACGACGATGCACGCGCAACGGATTTGACAGGCAAAGCCACCATTATGCTGGTGGAAGATGAAACACCCGTGCGCATTTTTGCCGCCCGCGCCCTGCGCAACAAAGGCTACGAAGTGCTGGAAGCCGATAGCGGTGAAAGCGCCATTAGCGTGTTCGAGAATCACGCTGGCAATATCGAAGTGATCATCTCGGACGTGATGATGCCCGGCATGAACGGCCCTAAAATGATGGAACACCTGCTGGAAACTTATCCTGACCGCCTGAAAGACACCGAGGTGATCTTCATCTCCGGCTATGCGGAAGACGCATTTGTGGACTCTTACGGTACCGAGCGCGAATTCAACTTCCTGCCCAAGCCGTTCACGCTTAAACAGCTGGCCAGCAAGGTGAAAGAAGTGACCAACAGTCAGGAAGCATCCGAGTAAATACTCAGCGCGTGAACATGCATTAAATTAGACGGGGAAAACTACACGATTTCCCTTGCATCTGCGCGTATATCCTCTACCACTAATAGACGATGAAATGACCCGCAAACCGTGATTGGCAGGTGCTTGCGCCGTTTTAGCCCTGCATATTGCCAACACGCTTGCCCCGACGACAGATAAGGACAGACCAATGGATAAGCAAAAAGCCCTGGACACCGCACTCAGCCAGATCGAAAAAGCCTTCGGTAAAGGCTCGATCATGAAAATGGGCGAACAGGAAGCCCTCAATATTGAATCAACCTCTACCGGCTCGCTCGGACTGGACATTGCGCTTGGCGTAGGCGGCATTCCTAACGGCCGCATCATCGAGGTGTACGGCCCGGAAAGCTCAGGTAAAACCACCCTCACCCTGCATTGCGTGGCAGAAACACAGAAATCCGGCGGCATGGCAGCCTTTATCGATGCCGAGCACGCGCTGGATCCGGCCTATGCAAAAAAGCTGGGTGTAGATGTTGATAATCTGCTGATCTCGCAGCCAGACACGGGTGAACAGGCGCTCGAAATCGCCGATACACTGATCCGTTCCGGTGCGATCGATCTGATCATCATCGACTCGGTGGCCGCACTGGTGCCAAAAGCCGAGCTGGAAGGCGAAATGGGCGACAGCCATATGGGTCTGCAGGCGCGTCTGATGAGTCAGGCACTGCGCAAGCTGACCGCCAGCGTGTCACGCACACACTGTACGGTTATCTTCATCAATCAAATCCGTCAGAAAATTGGCGTGATGTTCGGCAACCCCGAAACCACCACCGGCGGTAACGCGTTGAAATTCTACGCTTCGGTGCGTGTGGATATCCGCCGCATCGGCGCGATCAAAGACAAGGATGAAGTAGTCGGCAACCAGACGCGCGTGAAAGTGGTGAAAAACAAAGTGTCACCGCCTTTCAAAACCGTCGAGTTCGACATTATGTACGGCGAAGGCATCTCCAAACATGGCGAGATCATCGATCTGGGCGTGAAGTCTGGTCTGGTCGAAAAATCGGGCAGCTGGTTCTCCTATGGTGATCAGCGCATTGGTCAGGGTAAAGAGAATGCCCGCCAGTTCCTGAAAGACAACCCGGCCGTGGCAGACGAGATCGAGAACAAGATCCGTGAAGCCAGTGGCCTGCTTGCCAAGAAACTGGAAGGCAACCCAGCGGAGTATGCGGAAGAGGCGAAAGGCCAGGACGAGCCACCGGCTGAAGTGGCATAAGCCGCACAGCCGCACTTTGTCCGTGACAGAGGCCACAGCTCTATAGTATATGCACCCGCTATGAGTACAACCAACCAGATACGTTCGCAGTTCTTGAACTTTTTCAAAGAGCGTGACCACGTGGTCATGCCCTCCTCGCCTTTGGTGCCGCACAACGACCCTACGCTGATGTTCACCAATGCAGGCATGAACCAGTTCAAGAATGTGTTTACCGGAGCCGAAGCCGCTCCCGAACCTCCGCGCGCCACTACCGCACAAAAATGCGTGCGCGCAGGCGGCAAGCACAACGATCTGGATAATGTGGGCTATACCGCACGCCATCACACATTCTTCGAAATGATGGGCAATTTCTCCTTCGGCGATTATTTCAAAGAAGGCGCTATTGTGAATGCGTGGGAGCTGCTGACCAAAGAATTTGGCCTTCCGAAGGATAAATTATTCCTCACCGTGTACCACACTGACGACGAAGCCTTTGATTTGTGGAAGAAGGTGACCGGCTTTGGTGACGAGCGTATTTTGCGCGTGCCCACCAAAGATAATTTCTGGGCGATGGGTGACACTGGCCCGTGCGGCCCGTGCTCGGAAGTGTTTTACGACCATGGCGCCGATGCCGCCGAGGGCGAATGGAAGCTGGATGCCAATGGCAGTGACATGTTTGGCGACCGTTTCATCGAAATCTGGAACCTCGTTTTCATGCAGTTTGAAACGCTGGTGACCGGCGAACAAACCGAACTGCCAAAGCCAAGTATCGACACCGGCATGGGGCTGGAACGTATGGTGGCCGTGCTGCAAGACAAGCACAACAACTACGATATCGACCTGTTCCTCAAACTCATCACCGCGATTAAGGAAGCGTCCGGCAGCGACAATGAGGCCGAGCATCTCGCCTCCTACCGCGTGATTGCCGACCATCTGCGTTCCTCCAGCTTTTTGATGGCGGATGGCGTGCTGCCTTCCAACGAAGGGCGTGGTTATGTGCTGCGCCGTATCATGCGCCGCGCTATGCGCCACGCGCACATGATTGGCTGCAAAGACACGCTGATGCACCAGCTGGTGCCATCACTGGTTGCCGAAATGGGCGATGCGTATCCTGAGCTGAAACGCGCGCAATCGCTGATTACTGAAAATCTGAAACTGGAAGAAGAACGCTTCAAGCAAACATTGGATCGCGGCCTGAAACTGCTGGAAGAAGAACGCGCAGGCTTGAATGCTGGCGGCCAGTTATCGGGCGATGTGGCGTTCAAACTCTACGACACGTATGGTTTCCCGCTGGATCTGACGCAGGATATTCTGCGCGCCGACAATATGGATGTGGACATTGCAGGCTTTGACGCTGCCATGGCCGAACAAAAAGAACGCGCACGCGCCGCATGGAACGGCAGCGGGGACGCGGGCACGTCTGCGCTGTGGTTTGACCTGAAAGACAAGCTGGGCGCGACGGAATTTCTGGGCTACACCGAAACCGCCGCCCAGGGTAAAATTGTGGCCATTGTGCAGGGCGACAAGCAAGTCGACAGCCTCAAAGAAGGCGATTCGGGCTACATCATCACCAACCAGACCCCCTTCTATGGCGAAGGCGGTGGCCAGGTTGGCGATTCGGGCAAAATCTATCGCGGCAACGACCATCAGGCGATGGTGACAGATACGATCAAACCGCTGGAAGACTTTATCGTCCACCGTGTGGAAATGCTGGAAGGCACGCTGAAAAAAGGCGACGAGGCCACGCTGGTGATTGATGCTGAGCGCCGCGATGCCATACGCGCTAATCACTCCGCCACCCATATTGTGCATGCCGTGCTGCGCCGCTTTCTCGGCGATCATGTCACCCAAAAAGGCTCGCTGGTGGATGAAGAAAAGCTACGCTTCGACATCTCGCATCCCAAGCAGATCACGCCGGAGGAGCTGCAGGCGGTGGAACAGGAAGTCAACCGCATCATCTGGCAGAATGACGAAGTGCAAACCAAACTGATGAAGCCCGACGATGCGATTGAAGCGGGTGCTGTGGCTCTGTTTGGCGAGAAATACGGCGACGAAGTGCGCGTGCTCTCCATGGGTCGGAATGATGACACATCGCATTATTCGGTGGAATTATGCGGCGGCACGCATGTGAGTCGCACCGGCGATATCGGCCTGTTCAAAATCACCGGTGAAAGCGCCGTAGCCGCTGGCATTCGCCGCATCGAGGCTGTGACACAGCGCGGCGCGTTTGCGTATCTGAGCGAACGTGACACTGCCGTACGCATGCTGGCAAGCGAGTTGAAGTCCAAGCCGGACGAACTGGAAGACGCGATTCAGAAATTGCTGGCGGATAAGAAAAAGCTCGAAAAAGAACTGGCCGAAACCAAGAAGAAACTGGCGTTGGGCGGTGCTGGTGGTGGCGCTGGCGACATGAGCCCAGAACCGCTGGGCGACAAGCAATTTATCGGCAAAGCCTTTGATGAATTG
>PBPD01000163.1 GCA_002725445.1 Rickettsiales bacterium | reverse complement strand
TGGCCGAGCATTATCCCGAATGGTGGGTGCAGGCGACAGTGCTGCGCGGTGGTAACCGCCTTAAGTTGGCCAGCTAACTGCGCAGAAAATCAATGCATTAAAAAAGCCCGCCTCCATTGGAAGCGGGCTTTCTCGTTTCGCTGTGCAGAACGCTTAGCGCAGTGCGTCAACCTTCGGCTGCAGCTCATCGTAGCTGATAGCGCCTGGTTGCACTTCGTCGCCAATGATCAGCGCAGGGGTGCCGCGCAGGCCAATATTATTGGCTAATTCACGCTCGCTTTCCATGCGGCCCTGAATTTCTTCACTCTCGGCCAGCTCGCGCAATGCGTCCACATCAATACCCAGATCGCCTGCTGTAGCATAGGCGAATTCAGCATCGGCATTGCCTTCTTTGGTCATCATCGCCTTGTGGAAGGCATAGTATTTGCCGGGTGCCATGTCGGCGACGGCCAGGCCAATACGCGCATTTTCATCCGAGGTTGGGCCAAAGATAGGGAATTCGCGGAACAAGACTTTCACGTTGTCGTCTTTCTGAATCAGCTCGTCAAGCCCCTGAAACATGAACTTACACGCGCCGCAATTATAGTCGAAGAATTCCACAATCACTGCGTCTGCATCGGGATTGCCACCAAAGCCTACATTCTCGGTCGCATAAATCTCGTCGTGGTATTTCTCAACATTTTTGCGTTGCGCTTCCATTTGTTGGCGGCGGTCAGCTTCCTGCGCATTTTGCAGCGCCTCCATAATAACCGTTGGGTTTTCCATCAGATAGTCATGGACAATGGCTTCCACGGCTTCGCGTTGGTCACCGCCCACGCGTGTTGCGTTGTTGCCTTCCACAGGTGGTGGGCCGTAAGCGTCAATCACCCACGCAGCAAAAAGCACCAGCAGTGCCACAGGTAAAATGGCGTATTTAATGTAGTTGTTCATATGAGAGGTTCCCTCAGTTTCAAGTTTCTATCCTAAATATTACAATAACGACTTTTTGTCTTCTTTGTCTCTTAACATTTGTTTAGCCAGTGCACGCAAATCTTCAGCCCGCACCCATGCTGGTGAGTATTCTGCCAGATGTTTCTGTGCACGTTCAATGTTTTTTAACATGGATTCTGGTTCATTCAAGAGCGCAGCTTCTTCCGCGAGTGCGACATGGCTTTTTCCGAACTGTCCCTGTTTGCCATATGCGGTGGCCAGATAGCGCCATGTGCTGGCGTTGCTATTGTCGCGCTGGCGGGCTTCTTCCAGATATTTAATGGCCTTGTCGAGCGAGCCGGGCTGGCGGCTTTCGCCATAGGCACGGCCCAGATCGGTCAGGATGAGTGCATTGCCCGGCAGCAGCTCGTGCGCGCGGGTATAAGCGTCGATGGCGGCATCCACCTGTCCGCTTTCAAACAGAATTTGCCCTTTCGTGTCATAAAAGAACGGGTCGTTCGGGCGTTTGGCGATCAGCGCATCCACCCCCTCAAGCGCGCGGGTGAAGTTGGGCATGCGGAACCATGCAATCGTGCGGGCATAATGGGCAGACAGCGAGTCGTTGCTTTCCGGGTAGCGGGCGAGGGTTTTGGTGGGCGGCTCCATAAAGGCTTCCAGCTTTGCCACCATACGGGCATGGCTTTCATTATACTGGTTGGGGATCTGGCCTTTAGGAATACGCGAGTCGTTCAAATGATTGCGAATATGCGCAATACGTTCCGTGGTCAGCGGGTGGGTGCGCAAATACGGGTCGCCTTTGGCGCCACGGCTTTCACGGCGCAGCACCTCAAACATTTTCAGCATGCCCTGTGCCGACATATCATTTTCGTCCAGATAACGTAGTGCGGCCTGATCGGCGGCTTGCTCGTTGCCACGATAATGCGACAGCATGTTGCGCAAGGTTGCGTTTTGGCCTGCGGTGATGATGGCCGCCCCCGCATCGCCCGCGCCAGACACTGCAGCGGCTGCACCCAGTGCGGCAGTCAGCAATGTGCCAATGGCCATGGTGTTGGATTGCTGCGACAATTGCGCCAGATGCGTGCCTTCAATATGCCCGGTTTCGTGCGCGATCACACCAATCAGCATGCCGGGGTCTTCGGTGGCGCGGATGAGGCCGGTATGGATAAACATGTTTAGCCCGCCCGCCACAAACGCGTTGATCACCGGCGAGTTGACGATGAAGATGCGCACATTATCCGGCGGGATATTGGCGCTGCGAAAGATAGGGGCGGAGTATTCGCGCAAGGTATGCTCGATCTCGGCATCGCGAATGTAGGACAGCGCGCGGGCGGGAGAGGCCAGCACGTTCGCAATGAAAAAAGCGCCAAGCGCTATAGAGAGCCAACGTTGCAACATGAGTTGCTACTATAATGGGAAAAAACAAAAATGATAGCCAGAGTTAATCTGGAAACAGTGGGTATAGTAAATGGGGTGCTTATATGCTAGTGTGAGTTGTGTTAGGAAAAAATGAAATACATCCCTTTTTGTACCTTTATTTATTGGTGACAACTGCGCTCTGGTTGGCTGGAGCTGGAGTAGCTTTTGTATACGAGTTTATTAATGGGGATGTGTTCTCATTAATAAACCCTAGACAATCACTTGGAGATTATTTGCACACTCCAGGGGTGTTGGTAGGAGGCCTAGCATTACATACGGCTTTTGCTGCTTATATTGTAAGACGAAACAGTAGCTATGTTGCTATCATATTGTTTTTCGCCTTATTTGCCCTGCTCGAGTCGAATAGTATTGGTATCAGCTGCTTTGACGCACACCATGAGCCCTCACTGCCAATTATTGTACTGCATGCCATTTTGGTGGTGGCTATGCCATTGAGTGTTTTGGCAGGGAGCATGGCATTCAAAACTGCTAATACGCTTGCAGTAGGGGAAGCGCTGAAACCTTATGCTTTGCGGTATTATCTCATTCCTACTTTGTTATTCGTAGCGGTGGTTGCTGCAGTAAACCTGCGTAATAGGCCAATGCTTGGCTCGGAGCCTATTGAGCAAGGCGTGGCGACCCTGCTGTTCGTGTGCTGCTATATGGAGGCTGTGGCGCGTTCCTATTTTCGACATATCTATCCTTATTCAGCTAACAGAAATGCGATGCCAATCGTAACCTCAGAGAAAAGAGATCTCTGGCTGAGTGCATTACTTGCCATGGTTTTTGCTGTCAGTGTGGTTATCTGGCTTAACTACGGTGATTTCAGCGTGCCATATACTTTCAGAGACAATCCCGAATCGTATAACCATAATTATTTAGTGATGCTAACATTAGTCGCACCGGCACTTGTGTTGGCTTACTACCATTATGTGAAACGCAGTGTATGGGCGGGGTTCGGTCTTTTATTTATGGTTGCTCATACCGCATGGCTGTTGCGTGAAGAGAGGTTTTCTCCTGCGAATGCCTCTGGGGAGTTTTTGGCGATAGCATTTATGTTGGTTTGGTTCGGCTTATTGTTGTCGATCCGCCAATATTGGCGCATTAAGCTTTTTCACAGTTATTCTATGCAGGTGCCAGCCCTAAACATGCCGCTCTATATGTTGAGCCGAATAGCCATGCTAGCTGTATTGGTGACGCTAGGCATGCTCATGCCTTTGAAAGCTGCTATTGATTTGTCGAGAACCTTTGCCTTTCTTGGATGGTTTTTGTAATGCAACGTGAAATTCAGGCTTATTATGTTACGGCATGTATCGTTTATATTGTGATCCTGATTGGCTTATTAGCGGTTTCAATCAAGTCAGCTCCATTCTTTCTCCTATTCGGCGGACTTTATTTTGCGCTAGCTGGTCTGGCAATTCATTTTAAATCTTTCATTCTGTCGCTAATACACATTCTATTGATTTGGTTTCTCGCAAATGTGCGTGTCATCGACTGCATAGGAGGACCGTGTTACCTAGCTGAGATTGAAATTGCTGTGCGCTGTATGGCGGTTATATTGCTGCCATTTCATTTGTTGCTGGCAAAAACGATTCTTTTTTCAAAATATGTGCAAGGGTATAGCCCGCCGGCTAGAAGTCTGAGATATTATGCTATAACGCGCGGCATTTTTGCTATGGCGCTTGCAACCGTTACAGTCTTATATCACCAATATTTTTTATCAAATCTGCCGTTTGCAATATATATTGCATTCGGCGCACTTATGCTGCTATGGGTCTGCTTTATTTTGATCAGACACAAGATGACAGCACAATGAAACAGGCACCACGTGGCAATATATCCCCTTTCTTGGTAATGGAAGCATTTCGCGAGGCCGAGGAGGTCGCGCGCGGCGGAGCGGATGTGATTCATCTCTCGCTCGGTCAGCCTGCGCGCAAAGCACCGCGTCGCGTACTGGAGAAGGTGTCGCAACTGGCGCTTAATGCCCAGCTTGGCTATACCGATGCGCGCGGCATGGAAAGCCTGCGCCATCGCATCAGCGCCTATTACCACGAGCAATATGGTATGGATGTGCCGATGGAACGCATTTTTGTGACGGTTGGCTCGTCGGCTGCGTATTTTATGTCGCTGATTGCGGCGTTTGAGCCGGGTGACAAAATTGCCATTTCCGCCCCGTGCTATCCGGCCTATCCCAACATTATGCGCGCGCTCGAGCTGGAGCCGGTCTTTATGCGGACGGGGCTGGAAGAGAATTATCACCCCACCGTGGACATGCTGAAAGCTTTGCCAGAAAAACCCGCTGGTCTGGTGATTGCCAGCCCGTCTAACCCCACCGGCACGGTGATTGATGCGGATGTGCTGCACGACGTGATTCGCTATTGCGAGGCGGAGGGGATTCGCCTGATCTCTGACGAGATTTACCACGGCGTGACTTACGGCGATGTGGCCTGCAAAAGCGCGCTGGAATATTCCGATCGTATGATTGTGACTAATTCCTTCTCCAAATATTTCCTGCTGCCGGGCTGGCGTTTGGGCTGGGCGGTGATGCCGGAAGATTTACAGCGCAACTTTGAATCGCTGGTGCAGAATTTCTTTATCTCGCCACCGGCCATTGCGCAGCATGCAGCCGTTGAAGTGTTTGACTGTCTGGATGAGCTGGACAAAGTGGTGCAGGGTTACGAAATCAACCGCCAGATTCTGCTGGATGCGTTGCCCAAAGCCGGGTTCGACAAGCTAAGCCCTGCGCAAGGTGCTTTTTACATCTATGCGGATGTGAGCGGGCTAACCGACGATTCGACTGCGTTCTGCCGCAAAATGCTGGAAGAAGCGCATGTATGTGCGGTGGCAGGCCCAGATTTTGACCGTGAGGAAGGCCATAACTATGTGCGGTTTTCCTATGCAGGGGATTCCGGTCGCATCAACGAAGCGTGTGAACGCCTCAAGCGCTGGCTGGGCTAGGTTTTTGCCTTAAAAAATTAGGGCAGTGAAACTGTCTCCTTCACCGCCCCAAT
>PBPD01000162.1 GCA_002725445.1 Rickettsiales bacterium | reverse complement strand
TCACAATTGATCTGCGTGTCCAGCTCCAACAACACATTGGCAATATCCGGCTCGAGCGTAATCGCCGTATGCTGCAAATCGTTGCGGCAGGCTGACAAGTTCAGCAGGCACATAGCGGTTAATTCGTCTTCGATTTCGGGGCGTTTGGTAAATTGCCCGCGCATAAACTGAAACTGCCTATAGACATCCGGCGTTGCCAAACTCGCATTGGGCCACACCAGTACCATCGGCAGGCTTGGCAAATTAGGCGCAGGCTCGACCACCTCGCCAATGCCCGACACCCACACCGGCGCGGCATAAATACAGGCAGGCACATCCGCACCAATCTCTACCCCCATTTCCGCCAGCTCGCGCACAGGCACGGGCACATTCCACAGCTGACATAACAGGCGCATGACCGTCGCCGCATCCGACGAACCGCCCCCCAGCCCGGCACCCACCGGTATGTCTTTGGTGAGGTAAATATGTGCGCCTTCTTCCACTCCAAGCCGCTCCTGAAGCATGGAAGCCGCCTTCATCACAAGGTTACTTTCGTCGCTCGGCACGCTGGCGGCAAAAGGGCCATCGACGGTGAGTTTCAGCGCATCATCGGCCTCAACACGCACCTTATCGCCCAGCTCGCTAAAGGCAAACAGGCTGTCCAGCTCGTGATAGCCATCCTCGCGCTTGCCAGTGATATGCAGATAAAGCGTGAGTTTGGCAGGCGCTATGGCTGAAAATTCCATTTAGTTGGCTCGCATTGGCTGATGTTGACGCGAGGCCAGTGGCTTATCTTTTTTTTCGCCCTTAGTCACCAATGGCTCAAACGGTTGCATACCCGATTTAAGCTTACGACGAATCTCGCGCTCGGTTTCTTCATCTGGTTGGAAGGTCAGCGCCCTGTCCCACTGGAAGCGCGCTTCGGCTTTGCGGCCACTACGCCAATAGGCATCGCCCAGATGTTCGTTAACGGTAGGGTCCTGCGGTGCCAGCTCAACGGCTTTCTCCAGAAAGCGGGTGGCATTCTCAAACTCGCCGCTGAGATAGAGCGCCCAGCCCATCGAATCGACAATATGCGCATCGTGCGGGCGCACACTCACTGCCCGCGCAATATAGCTTTGCGCCTCTTCGATTTTCACGCCCTGCACCAGCCAGCTATAGCCGAGGTAATTCATCACATCCGGCTGATCGGGTTTCAGCTCCAGCGCTTTCAAAAAGTCAGCTTCGGCCTGCTGCCAGCGGCCACTACGCTCATAGGCAATGCCACGCGCGTAATAGATCGTCCAGATGTCGCCATCGGGTGCTTCATTGCTGCGCAATGCTTCGCTATAAGCACGTATCGCCTGCTTATACAGCTTCTCCGCACGGTATATATCGCCTTTGGTGGCCAGCGATTCACGCGCATCTATGCCCGCATCGCTCATATCGTTCAGCTTTTGCAATGCCGCCGACACCTCGCCCATCGCCTCCAGATTCAGCGCAATACGTATCTGCCCACGGCGGTAGAAAATACTGTTCTTAGGGATACGGTCATATTCAATAATAGCCTGCTCATGTTGCCCCGCCTGCTCATACAGATTCGCCAGCATGAAATGCGCCGGCGCCAGTTCATTGCGCAGATAAATCGCCAATTGCAGATAAACCATCGTGTCACGCGCCACTTCTTCGCCAAACAACACGCTGGCAGTGGTGAACAACACTTCGCTTAAGCCCTCAGCGGCGTCACCGACCAGTGGCGGCACGTCTTTAGGCGGGGTATGGATATGCGGAATCTCTTCGGGAATCAGTTTGGAATCGCCATTCTGCTCCTCATAGTCGGCATAGACCTGCTCGGCTCCTTGCGGGTTGCCCTGACGCAAATGATAATTGGCCAGCGCCTGCACCACGCGATACGGCGTGGTCGACGGGTCCTGACTCGCTTTGATATACGCATCATACGCTGCTTCGTGATAGCCCAGCACATCGTTCATAAGCGCCACCTGATAATAAATAAAGGGCGCCAGAAAATCAGCCCGTGCAATGGTCTCTTCCATGTTCACCGGCTTGTTCATCTCGCCTTTACCGACCACCAGCCATTGGCTGAGCACCGGCTTGATAACGGCATATAGCCCATGATCCAGCGATTGTTCCATTTCGCTGGTCGCATCGCTAAACGCGCCTATTTTGGCCGAATGCGCAATCAGTACCAGCGAAATCAGCGGATCTTCAATGCCTTTGGCACGCATGGTTTCCGCCACCTCGACGGCCTGCTCAATATTACCCGCAGCCACTTGCAAGCGCAGCGCTTCAAACAAAAGGGTCGAGTCATTGCCCGCCTGCTTCAGCGCGCTATCCACATAATTGGCGGCACGGTTGATGTCCTGCTCGTGCTGAGCAAAACGCCCGGCAAGGTATTCCCCTGCATTCACTGGCGCGGGAATGCTGACTTCTTTTGTGCTATCGTCTTTATTGTCCGATGCCTTATCTGCTGCGCCTGACGGAGCAACAACACCGCCTGCCAGCATAGAGCTGCATAGCAGTACGGCCAGCCACTGACGCGGCGTGATTGTACGAGGTTTTGTCATGTGATGTGTTACTGTCATTCTTTCACAAATAATACTTGCCTATTAGCATATTTTCAGTAGTATGCGCGACCTTGCAATCGGATGAAAGCAATTTTTAAGCCAAGGTAATGATATGAGTAGTAAAAATAACCCAGAGATGCGCGGACGCAGCACCAAATTGCGCGAATATAACGGTAAAGAAGTAAAGCCTGTTCTGTATATGGATCCGGACAAGAACGCTCGTTATGTAGCTGGCGCATTCGAAGATGGTAGTTTTGCGGTCGATCCTGCTACCAAAATGCCGATCCCTTACAAAAAGATCTAGTCAGGTTTGCGCGACAATAAGTCGCGACGTATATCTTGTTCTAGCGTTTCGGCAGACAACCAAATATTGAATAAGTCTTTGATAAGCTGCGGGTCAGACAGTCTGCCCTGCAGCTTTGCATTTTTATAGATCTCTGCTTTCTCTTCCGCCTTATAGACAATACTGATTTCGTCACCTTGCGTGATATCGGTCAATATTGGGCTTAGCGTATCGCGATACCATTGCTCCTCCCATTTGGGCAACTCGCGCTGATAGCTGATATTAGCGATCACACGCTCCATCAGACTGTCTTTGCCGAAGGATTTCTGCACGTCAAAGGTGAGCGCGAACGGAGCATCATACGACCAGTGCTCGCGATCCGTCCATAGTGCGATATCGTATAAATCAAACCAGAGAATATCTTTGCCACTGCTGCCCAGTGGACGCTCGCTTTGAATAAGCGAAGCAATCTCAACTGGTTTTTGGCTGGCTTGCGCCATAAAGGGTAAAAGAGCGCTACAACACACAGCCACAGCAGTATTCCAAGTCAACATCTTCATATACTGCATAGTGAATAGTATAGCATAAGTTTGCCATTACCGCCATAAAACCGCGCATTAAGCGGCCCTTAAGGTGCATTCGCACCAGCCACAACCTCCTGCAAAATAGGCGAATGTCACAAAAGCTTCACACACATGCCACATGCTCGCGCTATAGTGGCATTGGTTTTAATATGACAGCTAGGAGAGAACCATGACTCAGGATAATTCAGGACGCCGTATTTCAGATGCCCATTTCGCCCACTGCGTAGAACAAGCGCTGGATGCGGTAGAATATGTGCAGGCGCGCGCGGAAGAGCGCATGGATCAGGATGGCGAACCATCTGGACCATGGGGCAGCAATAGAGAGCAGAACACCCGTCTATATGCAGCAGATAATACCGGCACGGGCACCGCTTCAGGCAACATTCCCGCTGTCGCAGGTGCCATCGGCGCAACGGTGTATGCGCAATGCACGGGCGGCGTAGAGGTCGATGCTCCGGACACACCACCACACCATAATAGCTCACGTGAAAACAGCAATGGCCCTGGCGATCGCGATTTACCGCGCTAGAAAAGTCTACATATTAGGGTAATTTGGCCCGCCGCCGCCTTCAGGCGTCACCCACACGATATTTTGTGAGGGGTCTTTGATGTCGCAGGTTTTGCAATGTACGCAGTTTTGCGCGTTGATTTGCAGGCGGGTCTGCCCCTCCTCACTCACAAACTCATACACCCCCGCCGGGCAATAGCGCGCCTCTGGCCCTGCATATAGCGCCAGATTATGCTCCACCGGCACCGCTGCATCCTTCAGCGTCAAATGCACGGGCTGGTCTTCCTCGTGATTCGTATTAGACAGATAAACCGAACTCATACGGTCAAAACTTAGCACCCCGTCAGGCTTAGCATATTCAATCGGCGTGCAATCCTGCGCCAGCTTCAATTGCGCGTGGTCGGCGTGGTGGTGCAATGTCCACGGCATCGCACCGCGCGTGACGGTTTCAAACGCCGCATTCACCATGCCCAGCCAAAAACCATAGCGGAAACCGGGACGGATATTGCGCACCTGTTTCAATTCATCGCCCACCCATGATGCTTTCAACGTCTTTGAATAGCTGTCCAACTCAAGCCCTGTTTTGCCATCGCGCAATGCATTGGCTACGGCCTCGGCCGCCAACATGCCCGACTTCATCGCGGTGTGCGTGCCCTTGATTTTTGGCACATTCAAAAAGCCCGCCGCACAGCCCACCAACAAGCCGCCCGGCATGCTCAGCTTAGGAATCGACTGCCAGCCACCTTCATTCAGCGCCCGCGCGCCATAGCTAATGCGCTTGCCGCCTTTCAGCAGCTTGGCGATTTCTGGATGATGCTTGAAGCGCTGGAATTCCATATACGGGTCCATATACGGGTTGCTGTAATCCAGCCCAATCACATAGCCGATGGCCAGCTGGTTATTGTCCAGATGATAGAGGAACGAGCCGCCATACACATCTTTCGGCACCGGCCAACCCACCGTGTGCAACACCTCGCCTTCCTTATGCTGGGCGGGGTCAATCTCCCACAACTCCTTGATGCCAATCGCATAGGTTTGCGGGTCACATTCGGCACGCAGGTCAAACTGCTTCATTAAACGTTCAGCAAGCGAACCGCGACATCCTTCTGCAAAAACAGTGTAGTTAGCGCGAAGCTCCATCGAGGGTTGATAGCTGTCTTTGCGGCTTCCATCTTTGGCAATGCCAAACGGCCCGGTCAGAATGCCCTTCACCACCCCTTCTTCGATGATAACATCGGCAGCGGGGAAGCCGGGGAATATCTGCACGCCTACCGCTTCCGCCTGCGCACCAAGCCAGCGTGTGAAATTGCCGAGCGACACAATGTAATTGCCGTGATTTCTCATTTGCGGTGGCGTGATCAGACGGCTGCCGCCTGTTTCGTTCAACAGCATGAAACGGTCTTTGGTGACAGGCACATTCAGCGGCGCATCCAGCTCTTGCCAGTTGGGCAGCAACTCGTCCAGTGCGCGCGGCTCCAACACCGCCCCCGACAAGATATGCGCCCCCACTTCCGAACCTTTCTCTACCACCACCACATTCAGGCTCTGGCCGTTTTCTTCGGCGCACTGCATAAGGCGTATGGCAGTGGACAGACCCGACGGCCCTGCGCCCACAATCACCACATCACATTCCATGACCTCGCGTTCTTCAGCGGCTGGGTTCTCATTTGGGGTAGATTCTTCAGACATGCGATGACTCCCTGGCGGCGTGGCCGCTTATTATTGTTGTCGTGTGCAAATTTGACTATAGCAAAAAGCCGCTTAGTCGGCAATCTTAACGCTATACTGAAAGGAATTAACGCTCAATCGAGCTTGAGATTTCGTCGTTGAGTGCGGCATTGTGGGTTAATTCACCCTCGCCCTGCACATGCTGCATGTCGGTCACCTGCGAGGCAAAGATACCATTATTCAGCCCTGCCTCTTCCAGCGCCACTGTGTTCAACAGCGAGGTGAGTGCTTCTTGCGATAGGCTTGTATGATTAACCGACATTAATGCTGACTCCACAGCTCCTGCTCAGCGTCGATGCTGTTCAGAAACTCCAAGGCTTTTTTCTGCGCGTCTAAGGTGGGCAACTGACCGCTCACACAATCGCGCACACGTTTGATATCTTTATATTTCACACCGCAGCTCGCCAGCACCCCTTTGGTGTTGGTCATGCGCTGGTCTGCCAGCAATGCGTTGGCATATTCCATGTCGTTATGCCCGCGCAATGCGTGGTTCAATTCCAACACGGCTTTAGCCGCAATATCCGGTGCATAGATATACTTCATCGCTTTACATCTACATTTTTACCTATTACCCATTGCTATCAGTATAACCGACAAATGTTACAAAACTGTTAAGGCCACCGGCACTGCATGCAGCCCAACCCCGAAATCCGACAATTATTGCAATGGTATATTGAGGCCGGCGTGGATGAAGCCATCGCCAGCAGCCCCACGGACTGGTTTGGCGAAAGCGTACGCGACGCCTTGCCCGCCACCGCTGAGGTGACCAGCATTCATCAGGCATCGCAACCCGCCGCCACGCCTCAAATAGCGCCGCAACCCAGCCCCCCACAAACAGACATGTCGGCAGAGATTGCAGCGATTATGCCACCGACTGCGCCCCGCGCACCGTCAAACATGGCACCCAACGGGTCGCTGGCCGATGCGCTGAAAGACGCCCGCGAACGCGCCGACAAGGCTGATTCGCTGGAGGCATTGCGCACCGCGATTGATGGGTTTGAAGGCTGCAGCATCAAAAAAACCGCCAAACATACCGTGTTTGCGGATGGCGTAGCCGAATCGGGCATAATGTGTATTGGCGAAGCCCCCGACATGGATGAAGACAGGCAGGGCGTTCCTTTTTGCGGCGCAAGCGGCCAGCTATTGGAGCAAATGTTCAATGCCATCGGGTTAAAACGCGAAGACGATTTTTACATCTCGAACACCGTATTTTGGCGCCCACCCGGCAGCCGCCAGCCCACCACCGAAGAAATCGAGCTATGCCGCCCGTTTGTCGAAAAACATATCGCACTGGTAAAACCGAAATTGCTGATTCTGATGGGCGGCATCGCCATAAAAGGCGTGTTAAACCAGTCGCGTGGCATCACCCAACTGCGCGGTAAGCCATTCACTTATAACAATGAATATCTGGACGAAGAGATTCAGACGCGCGTGCTCTTCCACCCTTCTTATTTGCTGAATCAGCCGCTACAAAAAAAATTAGCATGGGCTGACCTTCTGGAAATTAAAGCGTTTTTAAAATCGCTCTAGAGCCAGCCTAGCCATATCAGCCCTTGCCATTCTAAGTCATTCAGCTTATATTATTTCCCTCAAAAACAAAAAACGTTAATAAAGTTTTAACACTATAGGTATTTGGTTATGGCAAGCAAGCAAGCGGCGCAGCCGCTGTACAGCTTATATGGCGGTATATTCGCCCTGATGGTGAGTCTGGTTATTGCGCTTAGCACATTGATCCCGGCACCCACCGCATACACCCCGCTCACAAAAGAGGATATTGCGGCTTATGCTCCCAACGAAGGGCTGAGCGACCGTGATATCGCCCGTTATCAGGCTATTTTCAGCCTGCAAAAAGACGGCAACTGGGACGAGGCCGACAAGGTGATCTCGAGCCTGCAGGACACCACCCTGCTGGGCGCGATACTGGCGCAACGTTATCTGCATCAAGACTATGTGAGTGATTATCAGGAGCTCGCCGCATGGCTGAAGCAATATAACGATATGCCCGAAGCCTCGCGTATTTACCGTCTGGCGCAACGCAAGCGCCCCGTTGGCACGCTCGCACCGATGCGCTACACCACCGCTAAAGCCCTCACCGGTGACGGCAATGCCCGTAAAATAACTGGCACGCGCCCTGGCACATTCATGACTGGCCTGAATTACTGGCAACGCGGCGAATTGGACAATGCGCTCACTTTCTTCAAAGCCGCGCATAAACATGCAAACGGCGAGTGGCACAAAGCTGCGGCACTGTATTGGCAAGCACGTGTGCTGGACAAGCAAGGGCATGAAGAGCAAGCAAAAACTGCTTTTAGTCGCGCCGCTGACTATCCGCGCACTTTCTATGGTTTGCTGGCCGCCAAACAAACCGGTCAGGCTACACTGGCACGCATGGATGCGCCAAGCATCAGCGCCTCGGTGTTGAAAAAACCTGCAACCAAACGCGCATTGGCCTTTGCCGCTATTGGCAAACATAAGCGCGCCGAAAGCGAATTGCGCATTCTGTTTAACAGCGTCAATAACGCACAGCGCGCGGAACTGATTAGTCTGGCAGCCTCGCTTGATATGCCTGCATTGCAGCTGCGTCTGGGCAATTACTTCAGCTATAAAGGCACCGAGTATGATCTGGCGAACTACCCTGCACCGCGCTGGCTGGAAGAGCATAAATACTTGGTGGATCCGGCATTGATCTTTGCGATTGCGCGTCAGGAATCGGCGTTCCGTCCCGATGTGAAAAGCTATGCGGGTGCTACCGGTGTGATGCAGCTGATGCCTGCGACAGCACGCTATATCATTCGCAAAGAAAAGCTGGACGAGGTGGAAGTAGCGAGCCTGAACGGCTATGCGCCTGCGTCGCCTATCAGCATGGCGGGGTTAAATGACCCGGTGGTAAATATTACGGTTGGTCAGCACTACATCACCTATCTACGTGAGAAAAGCTACATCAACGACAATATGATCCACTTGCTGACCGCCTATAATGCGGGCCCCGGCAATGCGATTGAATGGCAAAAACGCTTTGCACGTGTCGATGATCCGCTCTTGTTTATCGAGCGCATTCCGTTCCGCGAGACCCGTCACTATGTGATGCAGGTGATGGCTAATTACATGGTGTATAGCGCTATGTTGCGCAACGAAGATACCGCCGCTGCCAAGCTGATCGAGGGTGAATGGCCACGCTTCGACACGCTTGGACAGGCAGGGGATGCCGTATCGCACGCAGGTTAGGATTGACCGCACGACCGCACGCGCATTACACTGCGCGCATGAGCAAAACCGCACCTGACTTTTCGATCGAATCGCAATATGACGCGAACGCGCCCATATGCGGCGTGGACGAAGCAGGCCGCGGCCCTTGGGCGGGCCCGGTGGTGGCCGCGGCGGTGATTCTGCCGCAGGATAGCAGCTGGCACGGGCTGAACGATTCCAAGAAGCTTTCTGCCACTCGCCGCGATGCGCTGTATGAGCAAATCATGGCAGAGGCCGATGTCGGTATCGGCATTGCCGAAGTGGCCGATATCGACCAGCTGAACATTCTGGGCGCGACCAAACACACGATGCAACAGGCCGTCGCTGCACTCAGCACGCCCCCCGCCGTCGCACTCATAGACGGCAACCAGCCACCGCAACTGCCCTGCCAGAGCGTGAGCGTTATCAAGGGCGATGCGAAAAGCCTCTCCATTGCCGCCGCCTCCATTATTGCCAAGGTCACGCGCGACCGTCAGATGTGCGCACTGGCCATGCAATTCCCACAGTATGGCTGGGAGAAAAATATGGGCTATGGCACCAAACAACATCAGGAAGGGCTGCGCGCACACGGCATAACGGCACATCACCGCCGCTCTTTCGCGCCCATTCGCGCGCTCTTAAACGAGGCCGCTTAACATGAAAAATGTGCGTTACAGCCGCTCCTACCCCAAAGCGTTTGGCAAGCTGGTCGACAAGCTGGCCGCTCCTGCCTTCAAAAAACGTGGGTTTGGGCAGGCGCGCGTGCTGACCGACTGGCCGGCCATTGTTGGCCATGATATTGCCGCCTATTGCAGCCCGCAACGCGTGTCAGGCGACCGCTTTGGCAAACATGGCAACAGCCTGCATGTGGCAGTACTTCCCGCCTTTGCCCTGCATTTGCAACAGCAGGAGCCGATTATTCTGGAGCGCATTGCCACTTATTACGGCTATCGCGCGGTGCATAAGTTGGTGCTACACCAGACACATGAGCTGCCCCGCCCTGAAAAAGCCAGCAAAGCCCCACCGCCTGCGCTGGATGCACAAAGCCAGCACGAGCTGGACACGCTCACCGCCGAGGTGGAAGACGATGCGCTGCAAGCGGCCTTGCGCAAACTGGGCACATCGATGAAACAAAAGCAGGCTTCTCTTGCCAAACCCGATTCCGACGCCTAAATGTTAGATCAATCAATGTTAATAGTGACAAAGCGGCCTGCACGTGCCTCTTTTTCGCTGATCCGATAGACTGGAGATTACTATGACACGCACCCTGACCTCCCCCATGTTTTTAATCATTCTGGTTGTTCTAGCCGTTACCGCAGCGGGTGGCTATTTCGTTGGCACGCAACAAATGGCAGCCGAAAAAGACACAACAGCCGACAAGGACGAAAAAACAACCACACAGGCAAGCGAGACCGATGCAGCGGATGCACAAGCCACAGACGCACACAGCCATGACCACGGCCATAACCATGCCGCGATGAGCGAAGGCGTGGAGCAACCTACCATTGCCAACACCACACCAGAGCAGACGCAGGCTGCTGACGCTACCTCGCGTGCCATGCTGGAGATTCAGCCCGATGACATCGTGCTCGGCGAAGAAGACGCGCCTGTTACCATGATTGAGTATTCGTCCATGTCGTGCCCACATTGCGCGCATTTCGCCACCGAAGTGTTCCCTGTGCTGAAAGAAAAATACATCGATACCGGCAAAGTGAAATTCACCAACCGCCCATTCCCACTGAATGCATCGGCGCTGGATGCGGCCAAACTGACCATGTGCGTGCCAGAAGAAGAGCATTACAGCTTTGCGAAAGCCCTGTTCAAAACGCAGGAGCAATGGGCATTTGACCAGAATTACCGCGACAATCTGCGCCAAATCGCACTGGTGGGCGGCGTATCGGAAGAGGCTTTCAACGCCTGCATGGAAAACACCGAGCTGGAAGAAAAGCTGCTGAATGGCCGTATGCAAGCACATCAGTCGCTGGGCGTGCAATCGACCCCCACCTTCTTCATCAATGGCGATATTGTGCAGGGCACCGACAATCCGGATGATTTCTCGGCCATCATCGACACCCATCTGGACGCGGTGAGCGAGTAAGCCACCCTATGAAACACTCGCCCAAAGACTCCCCCCTACAGGCACTGGGCGAGCGTATCAACAAAGCCAAGGCCGCACGTGCCGAACAGGTGCGCGACGCGGCTCCCTCGCCGCACGGCGCCGCCATGCGCATGGGGCTGGAGCTTGTCAGCGGCTTTGCGGTCGGCGCTCTCATCGGCTTTTTTGTGGATGATTATTTCGGCACTATGCCTATTTTCTTCCTTACCTGCATTGCTATTGGCACTGCTGCGGGTGTGAAAAATATGATGCAATCGGCACGTCGCATGGCCGAAGATATCGAACGCGCCGAACAAGCCGAAAAAGATGCGCGCAATCAGTAGCGTTAGGCAGTAAACCTTTATAGCTACTGTGTTTTTAAGCACAATCCCCCCATGGCACCGCTCAGCCTGCGCAGCAAAGCAAAATAGCTATCCACAATCTGCAAATTACCCTTGACCCTGTCGGTGGGTGTCGTTATGTAAATGCGGCTTTTATAAAAAGCAGTAAGACATGCAAGGAGATAAGACGTGGCCGCTGGACATAGCCCGCTCGCACAATTCGAAGTGAAACCTCTGATCCCTATGCCAGAGCTGGCGGGGTTCAACATCGATTTTACCAATGCTTCTTTGTTTATGGTGCTGGCCGTTGCCGCAACCATTTTGTTCCTTAGCCTGAGCGTGCGTGGCCGCGCGTTGGTGCCGGGTCGCTGGCAGTCTATGGCTGAGTTGAGCTATCAGTTTATTGCAAATACCGTGCGTGATAATTGCGGCAATGAAGGCAAAGCCTACTTCCCGTTCATCTTCACGCTGTTCATGTTTATTCTGCTGTGTAACCTGCTGGGAATGATTCCTTACAGCTTCACCGTTACCAGCCACATCATTGTGACCTTCGCTCTCGCGCTGTTCATCTTTGTGGGTGTGACCCTGATTGCCATTTTCAAACATGGCTTCAAGTTTCTGGGGTTCTTCCTGCCGCACGGCACGCCATGGTGGATGGCTCCGATGATGTATTTCATTGAATTATTCTCGTATCTGGCGCGCCCTGTTAGCCTGTCGGTACGTTTGGCCGCTAACATGATGGCCGGACACACCATGCTGAAAGTAATTGCCGGATTCGTTGTGATGCTGGGTGTTGCCGGCGTTGCCCCATTGCTGCTGCTGGTGGCTTTGACGGGCTTCGAGGTGGGCATTGCCCTGCTGCAAGCCTATATCTTTACCGTGCTGACCTGTGTGTATCTAAACGATGCATTGCATCTGCACTAGAAGATGTGACGATTATTGTGAATGCTGTGATTTAATTTAAGGAGAATGTTATGGATTACGAAGCAATGAAATTTATCGGTGCGGGCCTGATGGGTCTGGGCATGTTGGGTGCAGCTATTGGTGTGGGTAACATCTTCGCTGCTATGCTGACCGGCCTGGCACGCAACCCTGCAGCTGAATCGAAACTGGCAAAATACATCTATGTAGGTGCTGGTCTGTCGGAAGCTATGGGTCTGTTCGCCCTGGTAATCGCACTGCTGCTTATCTACGCTGTTTAATTCAAACACCGATAGTTAGGCAATTATGGACGAAACCCGCGACATAGAGGGTACGGAAAGCTTTCCCGGTTTTGACGAAAGCGGCTACACCAGCGATAATGCTGAGGCCGCTTCGCCAACCGGTGAGTCAGCCGACGTATCGACAGATAGCATGGATGCAGCCGCACAAAATAATGTGGAAAAGCTCGAGAAGGATGTAGATGCCTTGAACACAGGCGTTGATTCGCTGAACACCGGTGTGAAAGCACTGGAACAGCAAATCGAAGGCCTGAAAAAAGACATCGAAACCATCAGTGGTGATATCGAGCACGAGCTGCACACCGAAACCCATGCACCGGCTGAAAGCCATGATATGGGCATGCCACAGCTGAATCCTGAGTGGTTCCCTAGCCAGCTCTTCTGGCTGACGGCTTGTTTCATCGTGCTGTATCTCTTTATGTCGCGGCTGATTATCCCGAAAATTCAAAACGTGCTGGAATACCGCTCCAGCCGCATTGAACAAGACCTTAACCGTGCTGATAATCTGAAAGCAGAAGCCGAAGACGTGCAGCAGGGCTATGAGAAAGCCATGATCGAAGCGCGTGATAATGCAACCGCCACCATCGCGGACGCACAAAGCGCCATCGACACCAAGATGGCCGATGAGTTTGCCGCGCTGGATGCCAAGCTGGCAAAGAAAATGGCCGAAGCCGAAAGCAGCATTGCCAAGGCAAAGCAAGCGGCGTATAAAGAAGTGGCACCTGTGGCAACTGAGCTGGCAGGTACCATTGTTGAGCAGCTTGTGCATGTGAAGCCTGCTGCCGACAAGCTGGATTCTGCCGTGAGCGCACACATGAAGAAACAAGGGTAAGGCATGAATATGGACTCGTTTATTCAAGATCCGACCACATGGGTTGCAGCCGCATTTGTGCTGTTTGTGATTGCATTCATCAAATTTGCACTTCGCCCTATCACCCGCATGCTGGATCAACGCTCCGACATCATCAAGAACGAGCTGGACGAGGCGGTGCGCCTGCGCGAAGAAGCACAAGCGATTCTGGCGGATTATCAAAAGAAGCAGCGCGAAGCCAATGAAGAGGCCGAGCGTATTCTGGCGACTGCCAAATCGGAAGCATCGCGCATGCAGCAAGAAGCGGAAAAGACCCTTAAAGACGCTATCGAGCGCCGTGTGGCAATGGCAAACGACAAGATTGCCCGCGCCGAAAGCAAAGCACTGGAAGAAGTGCAGGAAAACGTGGTTGAGATTGCTGTGAATGCAGCGCGCTCCATTATTCTGGAGCATATGGAAGACGCATCGGACGATGAGCTGATCCGTCTGGCCATTGACGATATTGACCGTATCGTTCACTAGCCCCACTCTGATATCCATGACAATAACGCAGCACGCCCGCGCCCTCCTTAGCGCGGGCTGCGTGTTTGTGGCAGCAGGCCATGCCCATGCCGGCGCGTGGACGCAAGCACAGGGCGACCTGCTGGCGATCTCCAATCAGGTCTATTTCACCAGCGATGCGTTCTGGGATCTGGACGGCGACAAGCAATCGCAGTCGCGTTTCAATAAATACGAAATCAACCCCTATCTGGAATATGGCCTGCGCGATGACATCACCCTTGGTGCCAACCTGTTCCTGCAATATGTGAGGCAGGATATTAACGGCCAGAGCGAGGATAATATCGGGCTGGCCGATACCGAGCTGTTTCTGCGCAAGCGCCTCTACAAGGATGATAACTGGGTTATCTCGCTGCAACCTTTGCTGAAATTGCCCAGCCAGTTCAGCGACGATGATGCCCTGCCCCGTGGCGGCTCCAGCCCGTGGGACGCCGAGTTGTCCCTCATGGCGGGCTATAGTTTCAAAGCGCTCGCGCGCTACCATTTTGTCGATAGCCGCATCGCCTATCGCAAACGCGCCAACAGCCTGCGCGATCAGGTGAAGCTGGAAGCCAAACTTGGCTGGCAACTCTATGACGGATTCTATGTTATCCCCGCTGCCTATGCCACACTCAGCACCGATTTGCCCGATAACGCCACCTTTCAGCAATCGGGCGAGCTGGATTATGATTTATACAAGCTTGAGCTGACCGGCCTATACAAGCTGGACGATAGCCGCTTTGTGCAGGCAGGCGGCTTTGCCCATGTCGATGGCCGTAACACTGGCAAAGGCTACGGCTTCATGCTATCGATAGGGCAAACATTCTAGGAGCAGGCATGGCGCAGGCAGCAAAGCTTGGCGAACTGGCGGCAAAAGAAGCAGGCACCACTCACCCGCAATTGCGGGCCGCACTCGAGCAACAAGCCAGCAGTGGCGAACGGCTGGGTGAGATTCTGGTGAATCAGGGCATCATCACCCCGCTGCAGTTGCGGCGCTTGCTGGCGCACCAGCTCGACATGCCGCTGGTTGATATCTCCAGCCACTTACCCGATGCCAGCCTGTTGGTCTATGACGACATCCACACCTATTGCAAACGCGCCTTTGTGCCATGGCGCATGAATGAAGGCACGCTGGTGCTGGCCTGTGCCGACCCGTCAGACGATTTCAAAACATGGGCGCAAAGCCAGTATGACGCTCACGTGCAATTTGTGCTGACCTCCCCGCGCGACGTATTATTTGCCATCGAGCACTGGCACGGCAAGCGTATCGAGCATGAGGTGCGCGAAGAGCTGGCCGAACGCAC
>PBPD01000161.1 GCA_002725445.1 Rickettsiales bacterium | reverse complement strand
CAAAGGCATGCGATTTCTGCGTGTCCTGATACTTGATCGCGTTGGATATCAGATTCTCCAGAATCAGCACCAGACGGCTTTTGCGCACCACCACCGGCTGCTCACACGCCACATCCACACGAAACTCCAGATTCTCCGCGCCTTCCATGCGTGTAAACTTGCTCATGGCCTCCTGCACTTCCGCCTCGACATCCACCGCTTGCGTCTCTTCGACCTTCTTCTTTGTCGCGGTCAGCGCCAGAATATCTTTCACCAGCGTTTCCAGTTTTTTTAGCGACCCGCGCGAAATGGCCACCGCGTCTTTGGCCTGCTCGCGCTCGCCTTTGTCAATGGCGCCTTCTGCCATATCCAAAAGCCCGATAGCCGACACTAACGGCGAACGCAGATCGTGCGAGGTGCGATACGCAAATTCCTCCAGCTCTTCGTTAGCTTCCACCAGCGCATCCTGTGCCTGCTTGCGCTCGGTAATGTCACGGATGATGCCGCTGAAGATTACCCGATCCCCCAGATCCACCTCGCTGACCGACAGATCAATCGGGAACACCTCACCATTCTTGCGGCGTGCCTCCACTTCACGGCCAACGCCGATAATACGTTTTTCGCCCGTATCTTTATAGCGCTGCATATAGCCATCATGCTCGCTGTGATACGGCTCGGGCATCAGCATTTTCACGTTCTTACCCATAACTTCTTTGGCGCTATAACCAAAAATCACTTCACAGGCATTGTTGAAATCCTCGATCTTGCCTTCGCGATTAATAATAATCAGCCCGTCATTCATATTATTCACAATCGCCGAGAGCTGTGCACGGCTTTGTTTGATCGCCACGTTCTGCTCTTTCACTTTCAGCGCCATAGTTTTGAACTCATTGGCGGCCGAGGCCATTCTACCAATTTCGTCACGACGCTCTTGCGCCGGCACGCTGGTATTCTCCTCACCCCGCGCCAGCCGCGACAACACATCCGCCATCGCGCGCACAGGCCGCGCAATGCCAGCTGCCACCAGCCATGCGCACAGAACACCCATCGCAATTGCCAGCAGCGTAAACAGCACAAACGTGTGTTGGGCCACCTCCACGCTTTCAGTGATATCAGCACGAAATGCATCGCTATGTTTAACCACCAGCGCATCCAACTCAACGCTCAGCGCATCAATCTCTGCCGCCTTGCCTGCCATCACCACATTCACCAAATGCATATAAACACGGTTCACGTTAATCAGTTTGGCAAACAGTGCTTTATATTCCTCCACCAAAGCCAGCAATTCATCCAGCCGTTCGGCGTTGGCCGGGTCTTGCGCAGCCAGCTGAGCCACATCATCACGCACCTGTGCAATCAGGCGGTTGGTTTTGAAAATAAGTGTCGCATCCGGCGATGCTTCAAAACTGCGCCAGTTATTATCCACCGCCGATAAGCTGGTTTCAATCTGCTGCATCAAATACGCTTCGCGAAAACGGCGCGTCTGTTCGTATTCTCCCAACAATACCGCGGTAAGTGCGTGCGCCTGGTCGGCAACAGGTTGCATCTGCTCGCGCTTGATCGCCTGATTCTCGCGCCGTTTCTCTACCGCTGTGGCAAAGGCTTCCTTGTAATCCAGATAATGCCGCTCCAGCCGCTGAAAGCGATCCTGCACCTGCGGATTGCGGCGTGCGATAGGACGTATACGGCCAATCGTTTGTTCAATACGTTTCTGCAGCCGTTCAATCTTTTTGAGAATACCGCTATAGCCAATATACGAATAGACCATAATGTTGCGCTGCAGCTCCAGCATGTCGTGTTCGACCTGCACAAACAGCCCATTCTCGCGCGATAATTCGTTCAGCGCCTGCACATTATCACCCAGCCGGTTCAGGCTGTGATAGCTGCTGAACATCAACATCACGATCACCAGCAATGCCGGCAAAAACCCGATCAGAATCTGGGTGCGGATTGGATGGCGCGCCAAAAAATCTAAACGAAGGGCCATAGCCTACGACAGTAAGAATTCGTGCCAGCGTGGCAAGGTATATTCATACGTATCCATCACCGTATTCCATACCGCCACATTACTAAATCGGTTTTCATACGAGCCGCCATTGCGTATCTCGCCCGGCTGCACCGCCACATTGCCGAAGGTGTTTTTCAGTGGCACGCTGGTCGGCTTGCCCGCATACCAGTAATTCCACTCATCCTCGCTCAGCAATGGTTTGGAACGTTCAGGGTTCGAGATATAATAGCCCTGCCGCGCAATAAACGCGCCTGGCCAGCCCGACAACCACCAGTTCATATATTTATAGGCCGCGTCTTTGGCCGCCCCTTTGGTCTCGCATGACAGACACATCACCCCATGCCACGCGCGGTAACCTTCCTTGGGTGCGGCGTAGACCACCGGCACGTTTTTGCCACGCAAGGCAGACACGCCCGGCGAAAACATGCTGGAGATGACCGTGCGCCCACTCTCGAAAAACTCGACCGACTCAGGCACCGAATTCCACAAGCCTGCAAAATGCCCGTCCTGCTTCATATCGATCATCAGACCAAACAGCTGGTCGATCTCGCGGCGGCTCATATTGCCAATATCCTTAAATTCCATCAGCCCCTGTGCCTGTGCGGCCAGCGCCGCGTCGAACACGCCAATGGTGGGGGCATTCACCAGCCCTACCTTGCCTTTATATTTCGCATCAAACAACCAGCCCCAGCTTTCGGTTTCGTAGGCTACACCGCGTGGAATATGCCGCGTGTCATAGCCAAACGAATCGGTATTATGCACATAGGGCAAAAAGCTGATTTTGTCGGTCGGATTGCTGCCCATCTGGCCGTTTTCCTGCACATAGATCAGCTTATGCGGCGCGTCACCCTTGCCAATGGTTGCCTCTGGCGTCACCTTGCCGGTTTTGGTCAGGTCATTCACCTCATCCCAATAGTCAAGCCGAGCAATCTCAATCGGCTGCACCGACTCGGTGCGCCACAACACGCCCATACTATCCGACCATTGTTCATATAAATCGAACGAACCGGGGTCACTCGTAGCCTTCTGCAACACCTCAGCGCTGCCGCCCGGCTCAAACACAATATCCAGCCCCAGCTCTTCTTCCGCTCGGCGGCGCAGCGGCTCCTGCAAGGTCACATGGGTGCCCAGCACACGCAATTTCTGTTTCGTTTTGGCACGTACATACGGCGCTTTCCCTGCCATTAGTATACCTGCAATACCTGCAGCACCATGCGACAAAAAACGCCTACGGCTAAAAGTTGAAGGTTTGTTTTTCACTGCTTTTTCCCATCATAGCCTGCATTACTCCTGTGGGCACCTCCCACCCCCTTCTTCTGGTATACACTATCAACCTTCAATTGCATAAAAAAAGCTGCACACGCCACAAAGCTGCACACTTGTATTTTTAGTTTTGCGCCTGCATATTAGGGCGATGACAAGCCGTATACTTATTGTAGATGATGACGAGCAAGACCGCGCACTGTATCAGGCGTGGCTGAGCGACGAGTACGAGATTACCGAAGCCACCAACGGCGAAGACGGTGTGCGCAAATGTCTGGAGACGCCTCCCGCCTGCGTCATCATGGATTTCATGATGAGCGGGAGCGATGGGTTTCATGCGCTGATAGAGCTGCGCAAAATGCTCAATAGCGAGGTTCCTATCATTTTCACTACCGACTATGGCAACAAGGAAGTGGAAGAAGACGCGCTGGCACTGGGAGCAACCGCGTATATTCCCAAGAGCGAGCTATCATCCACACAATTAAAAGAGACGCTCATAAACGCCATTGAGGCGGCACAATTATAAAAACACCGCGCGAGTTGCTATGAACACTAACGCTTTGCAGCAAGAACTCGAAAAGACCCAGCAGCAACTGCAGGAACTGCGCGAGGAGTACGCACAATACGCCTATATCGTATCGCATGATTTACGCGCCCCTATGCGCCAGATGGCCTCGTTCGCCGAATTATTGCGCATACGCAATCAGGACACACTGGATGAAGACTCCCTGCGATTTCTCGACCATATTTTAAAAAGTGCGACCAAAGGGCAAAAACTAATCGAGGTGTTGCTGGATTATTCGCGCATTCAGACCAGTGACGCTCCTCGAGGCAAGCTAGCGCTTTCCACTTGTCTTAACGATGCGTGCGATCAGCTGCGCGAGCAACATTTGATGCCCGATAACGCCACCATCGAAAGCACCGCACTACCCGCACTGCAAGGCAATGCCAGCCAGCTCACACGCTTATGCTTCGAACTATGCCGCAATGCGCTGACCTACCAACCCGAAGGCAACACCCCGAAGGTGCAGATAGACTGCGAAAGCGATGCAGCACAGCACACCCTGCTCTTCACCGACAATGGCACGGGCATTCCTGCGGCACAACACACAAAGATATTCAAGCCGTTGCAGCGCGGCGGCAAACATGACGATATCGATGGTTACGGTATGGGGCTGTGCTTTGCCGATGCAATCGCCCGCGCGCATGGTGGCAGCGTCAGCCTGCGCGATAGTAACGAAAGCGGCTCAACATTCGCAGTCACCCTGCCCATTACTGCCCAGACAAACGCTGATTAAATCCAGCTATTCTTGACTATCATCAAGGCAATGTTTCGTTATCTGTGCTCTCCTGCGCGTTACAATGCGTAATAGGTAGGATATATGGCAAACCAATATAAAGCAGCGGTACTGGCGCATGACCGGCCAGCTCCCCGCTATACTAGCTATCCGCCTGCCACACAGTTTGCCGATTTCGAGGATACGACATGGCGCGACACCTCGCTGCGTGCCGTGCGTGAGGATGCGCGTATCTCGCTGTATATCCATGTGCCGTTTTGCAGCAAGCTTTGCTATTACTGTGGGTGTTTCACCAACGTGACGCGCAAACCCGAACGCATCAACCGCTATATTGACGCCCTGCTTGCCGAAGCGAATATGGTGGCACAACGCCTACCCCGCGGCGTTACCATCGCCCATCTGCATTTTGGTGGCGGCTCTCCCACCCAACTGGATGCCATGCAATTTCGTGACCTGATGAACGGGCTGCGCAGCGCGTTCCAGTTTGAGCCTAATGCCGATATCGCCATCGAGGCCGACCCGCGCCAACTCACCGAAGCCAAAATAGCCGCCTATGCGCAAAGCGGCATCAACCGGATCAGTTTCGGCGTGCAGGATTTCTGCCCGCAAGTGCTGCATGCGGTCAACCGCGATCAGGGGCCATCGCTCAGCTGGCAAGGCGTGCAATGGTGCCGCGCTTATGGCATCACCAACATCAATTTCGACTTAATGTATGGCCTGCCTCACCAAACCGCCGAAAGCATAACCGAAACCGTACAACTCGCCGCCGACATGGCGCCCAGCCGCATCGCCTTCTTCGGCTATGCCCATGTGCCATGGATGAAAAACCACATGCAGGCGATCGATCTGGAAGCCATGCCCGGCGCATCCGCGCGTTATGACATGTTCCATGCCGGGCTGAATGCGCTGGAGGAAACCGGCTATCACGCCGTTGGCATCGACCATTTTGTTGCCGCCGACGACCCGATGTATCTGGCATGGAAACAGCATACCTTAAAGCGTAATTTTCAGGGCTACACCACCGACGCACTGCCCACGCTTATCGGGCTTGGCGCATCGGCCATCAACCATTTGCCGCACGGCTACATCCAGAACAAAGTGGATATGGCGGCCTATGAGTCGGCCTGCGCATGCGGCGAACTGCCCCCCTCGCGTGGCTTCCTCACCCAGCCGGGCGACGAAGCACATGCCGCCATCATCAGCGACATTATGTGTTACTTCGCTGTTGATCTGCAGCCCTACAGCGACACTGTCGACCTCGAGAAAGCACGCACGCGCCTGCAACCGCTCATCGACGATGGGTTAGTGGTGTGGGAAGGCACACGCCTGCATATCCCGCATGAGCCACAATTGCTCGCACGTCTGGTCGCCGCCGCGTTCGACGCATACACCCCATGGCCCAAAACCGATGGCGCGCCGCACCCACAACGCCACGCGCAGGCCATTTAGCACCGCACATCACACTCTGAAATGTTCCCACACATTCATGCTGCCCAGCACAATAAACCCAATGCCCGCCAGCAGCTTTAATGGCAATGCATCCAGCCACTTCGCGCCATAAGTCGCGGCCAGCACCGCCAATGCCGTCGAAGCCACCAGCGCCAGTGCCGCCGCCACAAACACCGCCCACGGGCTATGCTCTCCTTCACTGGCAAACAATACAGTCGCAAGCTGGGTTTTATCGCCTAATTCTGCCAAAAACACAGTCACAAAAATTGCAATGAGTGGACCAAACGCCATGCTGTTTCTTCCTTTATAAGGCTGTTATTCGTAATTAGCCCCATCTAATAAGCGCCACGCAATGCTGCGTCAACACACATACAGCATGGCAGTAATTTCGGCATAATACTTGCATATAATTCACCCGATAGTGCGCAACCTACAACGACCAAAACGGAGTGTCTTATGAGCCTGAGCCTGCAAAACGCCTTATTTTCCACCCCTAGCCTGTCAAACGACATGGGGCTGAAGAAAAAGACCAAACAGCAAATTATGCCGGGCACAACTATGCCTACCGGCGAACAAATTGCCCCTAAACCTAAACCAGACAAAACCTTCTCAGATATGGTCGGCCAGAAGGACAAGCCCAAAGTCTACAGCCAAACCAAACAGGAAATGACCGACAATTCGGCCAAAATTGAACAGGAGTTTCTGGAATGGGCACAGATGAGTTGGGCGGAGCGTTTCTTTGCCCAGAAGCTGGAAGAACGTGGCCTGACACAAGAAGAGTTCGAAGCCCTGCCGCTGGAAGAGCAAAAGAAAATTGCCGACGAGATCCGTCAGGAAATGCAGGAATACCTGAAAAGCCAGAAAAGCAGCGACGGCCAGCATGCCAATAAAGCCGCCGAAGCCGTAGCAGGTGGCGCCAATATCACGCCTTCCATCGAAGCCATCGCCCGCAAATACAATGTGGAAAGCATCTCCCCGCGCGAAGTCGATGCATTGGTGAAAGACCTGCAAGCCACCGGTGACATGCCCCTGCAGGAGATCATGATGCTCTCAACGCATGGCGAGGAGTTCCGCTCGCACCTGCAAGACATGATGCATGAGGCGGGCCTCAGCCAGGACGATGCATTCTCCGCGCGCGCCGAAACCATGTATACCAAGCGAGTGAACCTGCTGGAGACTGCGCAACATCAACGCCATCTGGCACAGCAGCGCGGTGAAAATGTCAGCGGCTGGGACAAGCAAATCAACGTGCTGAAGACCCTCAAAGCCGCCGCCGAACAGGCCTAAGCGTCTGCAATAGAACAGCACTTGCATTGCTGCGCCTTGTGCCTACATTAGTAGCAAAGCAAAAACAGGTGCATATGCACTCCTACAACCGCACAAACAGCCTTATGCGCACCGTATAACTCAACGCGAAAGGTTTTAGTATGATTCACGCTTATGCCGCCAAAGAAGCCAAAGGCACACTCCAGCCATTTGAATATGACCCCGGCAAACTCGCCGCTGACGAAGTAGAAATCGATGTCGCCTATTGCGGCATTTGCCACAGTGATGTCAGCATGATCGACAATGACTGGGGATTAAGCCAATACCCGCTCGTGCCCGGCCATGAAGTCGCAGGCACTGTTTCCAAAGTCGGCGATCAGGTGAGCCATCTGCAAGTGGGCGACAAAGTAGGACTTGGCTGGCATGCAGGCTATTGCGACGATTGCAGCCCATGCGGTGCGGGTGAGGAGAATTTGTGTGGCGATGCCACGGGCACTATCATCGGCCGTCACGGTGGTTTCGCCGATAAGGTGCGTGCGCAGGGCAAAGCGGTAGTGAAGCTGCCCGACGCATTGGACATGGAATATGTTGGCCCGCTATTGTGCGGCGGTATCACCGTGTTTAACCCGTTGGTGCAATTTAGCATCGAGCCAACCGCCAAAGTCGGCGTGATCGGCATTGGTGGGCTGGGCCATATGGCGCTACAATTCCTCAATGCGTGGGGCTGCGAAGTCACCGCCTTTACCCACAGCGACAGCAAGCGCGACGAAGCAAAGGAACTGGGCGCACATCACACGCTCGACTCCACCGACACGCACGCGCTGGAAGAAGCCGCTGGCCGTTTTGATATGATCTTGTCTACCGTGAATGTCGCACTCGACTGGAACGCCTACCTAAACACGATCAAGCCAAAAGGGCGTTTGCATTTTGTGGGCGCTGCGTTGGAACCGCTTGATATCAACGTGTTCAATCTGATCGCCCAACAGCGCAGTGTGTCCGGCTCGCCCGTCGGCTCGCCTTCCACCATCAAAACCATGCTAGAATTTGCCGTGCGACACAACATCGCGCCCAAGGTGGAAGTGTTTGACATGGACAAGGTGAATGATGCGCTGGATCATTTGCGGGACGGCAAAGCACGCTACCGTGTGGTGCTGAAACGTAGCGCATAAGCCACACATAGAATAATCATTACCCCGTCAGCATTACGGCTTGGTAATGCTGTATTCCGCTATGTGCAGTGATAAAATACAACCTGCAAAAAAATAAGAACCTCAATACTAAGAAGTATAGCGCCCCACTCCTTGCGAGGGCGCATTCCCACGTTCGTCCACTTGCAGTGGCGCACGCAACGGCTCGCCTGCCGCATGTTCTTCTGCGTCGTATAAACGCTGTGCGCCGCCTTGCAATTGTGCCGCCAGATGTTGCATCACTTCTGGCTCGCGCCCAGGCACAACATAGCCACTCTTACCCTTTGCCTGCGCATCTTTTATTTGTATGCCGCGCGCGTCACGCGTGGCGTTAATGCTATGCAGCGTACCGTGGCTTTCGCGCTCTTCTTCGCGTGCGACATAATCACCCGTCATCGCACCGCCCACACCAATCGCAGCACCGCCTACCCCTACGCCAATCAATACCGGCACCGACACTGGCGCTGTCAGCAACACGACCGCTCCGCCTAGCAACGCACCCGCACCTGCCCAGAACCCCCATTCTGCGCGACCATTGGCGGCGGCAGCTTCTTCCGCCAACCGTGCACGCTCCGTGTCATCATCCGTATAAACCGCCTGCTCCTGCAAGGCGCTGGCATATTCTTTTTCGGCATAGCTGGCCACGCCTACGGCCACCCCGCCCGTTACCATTCCTGCGCCCGTGCCTATACGTGCAATACGTGCAGCCTTGGCAGCTTGCGCGGCGTGCGCCGCTTGTTCGGCCGCATGCGCCGCGGCAATATCAGCGCCAATACCTGCCGCATCCACGACCACTGCGCTCACATCGCCCGCCACCGCGTGGTGCATATGCTCCTGCACCTGCACAACGTCGCTGTGATGCAATGCATCGCCAGCACGGTTAATCGCGCCCATAGCGCCCAGCCCAAGCCCCGCACCACCAATCGCGCGCACGCCCACATCCGTCGTCTTGGCGCGCCCTGCCACATCCGCCAGCGGTGCCGCGGCATCGCCCAGCGCAAACTGCGCCAGCGGGTCAGGCGCACCACTCAGATTATACCGCTCGGCTGCGGGAATGTCCGAGCCTTCCAGCTGCGTATTGCTGACATACTGCCCGTTCGCGTCATAATCATTGCGGTAGGAAATATGCTCACTGCCCGGCACCGCACGATCATTGCGCACCGCATGCCCGGGCTGAATTCCATGCTCGCGCAATAATGCATCCACGCCTGCCAGTGTCGACTGCAAGTCTGGCCCGTTCACACTGTCATACAGCGTAATCATTTTTCCCGCCTGCAGATTGTCTGCATCCCCAAAGCGTGCTGCGGTTTCAGGCGCCGCCACCTTAAATGCCGCCACGCCCTGCTCGCTGGCATAGGTTGAAATCAGCTCCCACGCGCGCGGAAGATCCGCCGCATCCACGCTGATATGCGCTTTCCACCCCGTTAGTTGCGACGCGTGAAAATCCTCACGCATCACCTGCCAAAAGCCGCGCATGCCGCCCGGTTCGGTCTCGAACATCTGATAGCCCGCAGGCGCCAATGCCTCGGCACGTCCATCGGCAGCAAAGCCCGCCTGCAATGCAGTATAATCGCTATAGGGATGCATGAATAAAATTCCTTAAGTCGCTATTATAGCCCTGCAATGGTTAACAAAGGCTGAAAGCCGCGCACAATAAGCCCGAGCACCTGCCAATCGCAAGTGTTTTTGCCCGCCTCTTTACATCCGCACGCCCTGCCTTATCTTTACGCTATACACCTCACACAGGAGCCACCATGGATAGCATCCCCCCCCTCACCGATCAGTATGCCCTCACCCTATGCGCCGCGGCGTTCATGCTTGTGACGGTGGTGGCACAGCAAATCATCGCTACCTTCGCGCACCGCGCGCAAGACAACGCCGTGCCCGGCAAAGTGAGTGAGCAGCTAGGCCACGATTCTTTCGTGTTTCGCAGCCACAGCACTTTCATGAATTCGCTGGAGAATATACCGCATATGTTCGGCTTTATTGTGCTGGCCATGCTGCTGCAGGTGGACGCGCAGGCACTCGCCATCATCACATGGGTCTATGCCGCCGCACGGCTGATGCATATGGTGCTGTATTACGCCGTCGCCACCGACAAAAACCCCAGCCCGCGCAGTCACTTTTTCGCCATCGCGTTCCTCGCCGAGCTGACCCTCGTCGGCTACGTGGTTGCGGCGCTTGTGTAGGTTTTTCTGTTCCCAGACGCTACTCAGCGAGCGCAACATCGGCAATTACGGGGCGGTGGTCACTGCCGGCAGCTACGCCCTTCATCCAATTTCGCACTCCCGCATTCTGAACAAACATATGATCAATAAGCAGCCCGCCTAGCAGTTCTGGCTTCCATGTACCGATCACAGACGACGGGTTGGCGTTCTGCAGCTGGCTTTGGCCAAACACCTGCCGATAACTATGCGACCATGGCGTATTATTCATATCTCCTGCAAAAATGGCGCGCTCTTTTGGTGCAATCTGGCGCACGATATACGTAAGCAGCCCGACATTCTCTGCGGCCATACTGCCAGTGACAGGCGGCACCGTATGCACACCATAAAACATCATTGCGTTTTCTGGTGTATTTATGCGTGCCTTTACGTAAGGCGTTTGCCACTCTCCCCACACATCCACCGTGGCATGTTCGAACGGATACTTACTATACAAAGCGATGCCAAACGAATTAGATCGATGTTCCACAAGGTGGTGCGGATAGCCTTCCTCAAGCTGCAATGCCTTGAGCAAAGCAGGCGTAATTTCAATCAACAACAACAGATCTGGGTCATAATGCGCAATTGCATTCT